>DASTOZ010000384.1:0-4000 GCA_035762365.1 Pyrinomonadaceae bacterium
ATGGCACTGGCGCCCTTCTCAGGTTCGAGACCCGCATGTGCCGCTTTGCCCTCGACTTTCATCGAGTAGATCCCCGTTCCCTTTCGGCCAGTCTTGACGCGACCACCGGGCGCAGGCGGTTCCATCACGAAAGCGCAACGCGTGTTCGCAGACTTCGCCGTCTCTTCCAACAGCGGCCAACCAGTAAAACTGCCGACCTCTTCATCACACGTCAACGCGACCGTAATCGCGCAACGCGGAACGATCCTCAACTCCGACATGGCCCGCAGCACTGCGAGGATCAACCCGCAGTTTGCTTTCATGTCGAAAATGCCCGGGCCATAAATCTTTCCCGCTTCGCGACGCCAAGGCCGCGCCGCGACGGAGCCGCGCGCGTGGACCGTGTCAGTATGTCCGACGACGAGGATCTGTCCTTGCGACCTCTGCTGCGCGAACGCCTGGATGACGACGTGTTGACCAAAGTTGGGAACGTCGACGCGTTTGATCTCGCTAACGCAACCAATCATGCCCGCGGCTTCAGTAAGCAGATCGACAACAGCGCGACTGCCCGCGTCGTCGCCTGACGGCGACTCCGTCTCGACGAGGGCGCGAATGAACATTTCGATCTCGACTTGCTTGTCTTTGAGTAGTTCGTAGATCTGCCGGGCAGCGTGAAATGAAATAGGGGTTTCTGACATGAATGCTTACGAGTTGATTATTTAATCGTCTCCTTCCGCACGGTCAGTGCGTCAAGACGAGGCAAGTTAATTTTGAAACCGATGCCGGGCGCGTCGGGCGGCGTGATCGTGCCACGCGCACTCACCGTCACGGCAGGCTCGATCACATCTTCTTCCCAGTAACGAGCGCTGGCAGACACATCGCCCGGCAAAATAAACCCGGCCAGCGTCGACATCGCGATATTGTGCGCCCGTCCGATGCCCGATTCGAGCATGCCGCCGCACCAGACCGGAATCGTACGCTCGCGCGCGACCGCTTCGAGCCGCTTCGCTTCGCTGTGTCCACCGACGCGTCCGAGTTTGACGTTTATGATCTTGCACGAACCTAGTTCGATCGCATGGACCGCAATATCGGCGGAACGAATGGACTCGTCGAGACAAATCGGCGTCTGAATCTGACGCTGGAGTTGGGCGTGATCGAAGATGTCGTTATGCGCGAGCGGCTGTTCGAGCATCATCAGGTTGAAACGATCCAGTTCCTGAAACAGCGGAACGTCGGCGAGCGTGTACGCGGAGTTCGCGTCGCCCATCAAACGAATCTCCGGAAACTCCTTGCGAACACGCTCTACGATCTTCAGATCCCAACCTGGTTTGATCTTGATCTTGATCCGCTGATAACCCGCGTCAACTTCTTTGCGAATCTTATCGAGCAGGATCTCGGGCGTGTTTTGAATACCGATCGAAACACCACATGCGATCTCGTTGCGTGTGCCGCCGAGATGACGCCACAAAGGCACGCCGAGCTTCCGCGCTTCGAGGTCCCAGCACGCGTTTTCGATCGTGGCTTTAGCCATGCGATGACCGCGAACGGGTCGCATAGCTGCAAAGACATCCGCCGCCGTTTGAAACGTCTTCCCCAGCACTATCGGCGCCAGAAATTCATGCAACGTGGCCCAACACGTCTCGGTCCATTCGTCGCTGTAAAACGGTCCTTCGCCGGCCGTGCATTCGCCCCATCCCTCTGCCCCGTCGGTGTCGGTCACGCGGGCCAGGACGATGCGCCGTTCAGTGGTACGACCGAAGCTTGTTTCGAAGAAGTGGACGAGGGGCAGGCGTATTTCGCGCAGTTCGATCGACTCGATGATCAAGGCCAGAAACGTTGCTCCTCCGTGACAGGCATTATGCCTTTCCGCTAACTACTTGTCAGCTTGTGGATCGGATGATCCGGTGTTTTTCGGAGGATACAGATTTAAGGCCATAGTAACTTGACCCACTAATGGGAGAACTGGTACAAGGCTGACACCACGTTTTCCTACCGGCCTCGACTTTCTCCGGTACAGTACGGGATTCGTCTCGATTCTTTTTTGCGAGGAGCTTTATGCGTAAAACTTTGCCCCCGGCCGCTTCGCGCACGCGCGTGATCGCCATTGCCGTGACCGCCCTTCTTCTTTCAGCACTAACAATCCATCAACTGTATTTCGCGCGGCCGGCGCAGGCTGCCATCAGCGTCTTCTTCAACGAACTTCACTACGACAACACCGGCACCGACGCGGGCGAGGCGATCGAGATCGCTGGTCCAGCAGGGACGAACTTGTCAGGCTGGTCGATTGTTCTCTACAACGGAGCGGATGGGCTGTCCTACGATACAAGAGCGCTGTCCGGCATCATTCCCAACCAGCAAGCCGGCTTCGGCACGCTGCATTTCACTTATCCGACGAACGGCATCCAGAACGGCTCACCGGACGGAATGGCGCTGGTGAACGGGACCACGGTGGTCCAATTCCTCAGTTACGAAGGCACGTTTACAGCGCTTAACGGACCTGCAAATGGAATGTCGAGCGTTAGCATCGGCGTCAGCGAGAACGGCGCCGAACCGCTCGGGCAGTCGCTCAGACTCAGCGGCACGGGACAGTTTTACGAAGACTTCACCTGGAACACTCCGGCTACGGCGACTTTTGGCGCTATCAATACCGGACAGAACTTCGGTGCTGGAGATGCAGCGCCAACCGTCCTGAACACGACGCCGGCCAACGGCGCCGTCAACGTGGCTGTTGATTCAAACATCAGCATCACGTTCAGCGAAAGTGTCAGTGCAACGGCGAGCGCGTTCACAATTCAGTGTCCAACAGGAACGCCAGTAACGTTTACGCAGAGTGCTTCACCAAGCACCACGTACACGCTCAATCCGACGGTGGACCTTCCGTTCAGCACACTGTGCACAGTGACGGTTGTCGCAAACCAGATCACGGACCAGGACGTGAATGATCCGCCCGACAACATGCTCGCGAACTTCATGTTCTCGTTCACGACTGCGGGCCCACCTCCGCCGGTGGCCAACAACATCATCATCAACGAACTCGACTCAGATACGCCGAATATCGATGCTGCCGAGTTTGTCGAACTTTATGACGGCGGTGTGGGCAACACTTTGCTCACCGGTCTCGTCGTCGTCTTCTATAACGGCGCGACTGACACGTCTTATCGCGCGATGGACCTTGATGGGTTCAGCACCAACGCCCAGGGTTATTTCACAATCGGCAATTCTGGTGTTCCAGGTGTCGACCTGACGTTCCCTGGCAACACGTTGCAAAACGGCGAAGACGCAGTCGCACTCTACGCCGCCAATGCGACAGACTTTCCGACGGGTACAGCCGTCACTACAGCGAACCTGCGCGATGCGCTGGTCTACGACACCAACGACGCAGACGATCCGGGACTGCTGGTCCTCTTGAATGCCGGTCAACCGCAGATTGACGAATCAAGCGGCACGGCACCCGACGTCGATTCGATTGGACGTTGTCCGAATGGCGATGGCGGTGCGCGCAACACGACGACGTACGTCGCTCGCACGCCAACACCCGACGGCGCGAACAACTGTCCGCCGCCACCCGTCGTTGTGACAATTCATGAGGTCCAGGGCAACGGCGCCGTCTCACCGTACGCCGGACTCAGCGTGACTACTTCCGGCATCGTCACCGCTCGCAAGTCGAACGGCTTTTTCATGCAGGAAGCAGCCGGCGACGGCGACCCGAGCACGTCCGACGGCATTTTCGTTTTTGTCGGTGGCACTCCGGCAGTTGCCGTTGGCGATCTTGTGACGGCCACAGGCACGGCGACCGAGTTCTTCAACCTGACGCAGGTCTCGAGTTCCGCGAGTAACGTGTCGATAACTTCGAGCGGCAACCCGCTACCGGCGCCGATCACGTTTACGACTACGATTCTCGACCCGGCCGGCACTCCCGATCAGCTCGAGCGCTTCGAAGGAATGCGCATGCATGCCGACACGCTCGTGACTGTCGCTCCGACTAACGAGTTTGGTGAAGTCTTCACCGTGCTCGACGGCG
>DASTOZ010000385.1:0-7675 GCA_035762365.1 Pyrinomonadaceae bacterium
ACTGGTCGAACACCGGAAGCGCTCCAGGCATATCGCAAGGCGGTGGAACTGGAACCTGAATCCACAGTGGCTCGGTATGGTCTCGGTTATCTGCACTGGAAGTTGTACCAGTACGAAGAGGCCGAACGCGAGTTGCGTGAAGTGTTACGGCGTCAACCAAACGAACCTCGCGCGTCTTTTACGCTCGGCGATCTTTATCTCACGCGCGGAGAAGCAGAACGCTCGCTCCCGTTACTCGAAGTTGCCCGCGCCGCGTATGCAAACGAATTCGACACGCGATTCGCGTTGGGCCGAGCGCTCGTGGCGACTGGAAACCTTGAACGCGGAATCGACGAGTTAAGGGCCGCTGTCGCACTCGACGGCAATATTGCCGACGGGCATTTTCAGCTTGGACGCGCACTGATAAAAGCAGGACGTAGTGAGGAAGGAAAGCTGGAGTTGCAAAAGGCCCAGACGCTGCACGATCAGCAAAGAAAAACTGAAGCTGAGCGATACCGCAAGAAGCTGCCGTAAAGTACTGCTCGCAATCCTCGCCCGTCCTAACGAAGATCCGTTTTCCATTTGCGTTTCGCAAGCGAGAGACACTGGTGAAAGAAAAGTTTTCTTTTCCCTGGGCCTCTCGCAAGCGAAGGACACATATGAAACGCAAATCAAATCAAGTTAGAACGACAACTTCGCGCCGAACTGAAACTCGCGCGGCAACCGCGTACCCGTAGGCAGACCAAACGTAGACGTGGTCGTCAGGGTAGTACCGACTCCGGTGAACTGCGTTTTATTGAAAACGTTGAACGCTTCCGCACGGAGCTGCAACCTGTACCGGTTCTCCGAGTTGAAGTAAATGTTCTTCGTCAACGTCAAGTTCGTCTGGTTGCGGCCAAACAAGCGAGCGAAGGCACGAGGAGCATTACCATACGTGCCCGCAAGCGGCGCAGTGAATGCCTTTGGATCGAAGATGTAAGGCAGTCCCGAAAGTGGATCGATTGTTCCGGCAAGCCCGGCGTTCGGATCGGAAACCACGTTCGGATACTGACCCGTGGTCGCTGCGATATTGCTGGCGCCCGAAACGACTCTCGCCACGGGTTGTCCTGACGAAATGTCAGTGATGCCGGCAAACTCCCAGCCACCGAGGACCCCTCGCGCCCACGCATTCGGATGCTTGCGGAAGAACGGCAGTTCGTAAACGTAGCTTGCGCTAAAGATGTGTGGCCGCGAGGTACGCGCTTCGGCGTATTCCGCGCGGAAGTTCAGCGGGTCCTGTGGGAAATCAACTGCGTCGCGATCATTCGTCGCGTCGGTAAGATTCTTGCTCCACGTATAGCTCGCCGTAAGGTTTAGGCCTGTCGCAAAACGATAAGTGACTGAGCTTAGCATTCCGTGGTATCTGGACTTGGCGGTCGTCTCACGCCATTGAATGCGCCGATAACCAAGGAACGGACGGACCGTGTTCGCGTTTGCCAAACCCACCCTATTCACGTCGGCCGGGGAAGGATAATTAATATCGAGCGGGCGAATCAGGTGATCGCCTTTCGTTCCAACGTAAGAAATCTCAGCCACGAGGTTACGGATAAGCTCCCGTTGAATACCAAACGACCATTGCTGCGTCATCGGCGTTTCAAAATCGGGAGAACTGGCAATCAGGTCGCGCACCGGCAAGTCGCCCAGCGCGCCGCCGGTTGGATTCGAGAAGGTCACTCCGGCGCCGCTGAATGTCGCGCGGTTATTGAACGGAGGATTCACGAAAGCATTCTGCTCGAAAATTCCCACGAGCACCTGATCGTAGTAGAGACCATACCCGGCGCGGACGACAGTCTTCCCGGTCTTGAAAGGATCCCACGAAAAGCCGACACGCGGGCTGAAGTTGTTTTTGTCTGACGGGGAGATCGCTTCGCCGAACCGCGAAGTGCTGCCCGCGATCGCGATACCGTTCAGTTCGTTTCCAGTCCCGCGAATGAGCGTGGCACAAGCTGCGGTCCTGCACGTCGGAGCATTTGCCCGGTTGTACAGCGCCGGGTCGAATGACGTGAGCACATTATTCGCATCCGTCACCGGCGTGAAGTATTGGTATCGCACGCCGTAGTCGATCGTCAGGTTGGGTCGAACTCGCCAGGTATCCTGCGCAAAGAACTCTCGTCTTCCGAACCGCAGGTTCACGGTCACGTCGAACTGGTCTTCCGAGTAACTGTCAGCCCGACCTAACAGCAAATCCGCAGTGGCGATACCGGTCTGGGTCAAGCTAATGGCGCCTGACGTTCCGCGCGTGCGGGTTCCGGCAAACGAGAACAGACCCTGTGTGATGTTGTTGGCGTTTTCGTCCTTCGACTCCCACGACCATTCACCACCGAACTTCAGGGTGTGGTTTCCACGGACCCACGTGAAGACATCTCGCACGACCTGGTTCTTGTAGATGATGTTGAAGCCTTGAAGCGTATTGATGTTGGCTACCGCGCTCGTAAACGCAATCTGCGGAATCACACCGGCGTTGTTCTCCGGAAACACTTCCGGAATGCCGGCGACAGCCGGGAAATCCGACTCGCGGCTCTTTCCGACGACGTGAGAGCCGATCAAGTTTGACGAAAAGTTATAGGTGACTTCATTCACCATTGTGGGCGACAGCACGTCCGTCAAGGAGACGGCGAAAGTCATGCCCGGTATGCGCGTGTCTGTCGTCGTGACGTTCGGCAGGTTTGTATTCGCGAAAAGCCCACCCGGTTCCTGGGTTCGATTGAGGTCGTGCGTATATCGACCGAAGAGCCGATGGTTGTCGTTGATGTTGTGATCGATGCGAATCGTTTCCTGCTGAGTTTTCAAAGCATTGATCGGCGAGAAGGTGAATCCGGAAGTACCCGTATTGGGTAACGGATAAGCGCCCAACAGCGCCAGGGCGATCGGATCGAAATCGGTTTGCGGAATAATGTTGCCGACGTACGCGCGGCCGTCCGTGGGTCGAAAGACCATTCCGGCGCGAGCCTGAATCACGTTGCCGTTTGTATCCGTCACATTTAGCGGAGTGTTCGAACATGTGCCGACGCCGGGAGTAGTGCAACTTGCAGGCGTGGCGGCAGTCGTTCTGAAAAGCGGCAATCCAAGAGCAGCGGAGAAATTGCCGCTACGTTCCGCGACACTGGGTACCGTCGCGAGAGCCTCAGTGATGCCGCGAGTAATTCGCCTTTGCTCTTCGGAAAAGAAGAAGAATGTTTTGTTCTTACCACTCCAGACTGCAGGTCCACCCTCGCCAAAACGCGGCAACGTTACAGGACCACTCAAGGTAAAGCCGAAGTTGTGATAGCGCAGCCTAGGGGTCGGAGCGTTCAGCTCGCCGCGCGCGTTGCGGCCGCGGCGATTGTTGAAAAAGGAGTTTGCATTGAATCGGTCGTTGCGCGCGAAGTCGTAAAGCGAACCGTGGAAATCATTTTCACCACCCTTGGTGACGAGAGTGACCGTGCCACCGCCGGAACGTCCGACTTCAGCCGTGTAGTTTGAAGTCAGGACTTTAAACTCCTTAATCGAGTCGATCGTCGGCGTTGAGAGTAATGTGATATTCGAGCCGACGTCAGTGTTCGACACGCCATCCACGAAAACGTTCACGCCGTTACGTCGCATGCCGTTGATCGAAACGTCGAAACGGTTGGACAAACCAAATCCGGTTTCGTCGTCGAGGCTGGAACTCACGCCCGGCGCGAGCTCGAGCAACTTCGTGAAATCGCGGTTCTGAAGAGGAATTTCCAGGACTTGTGTGCCCGATATCAGCGTCTGACCAGTCGGGCTGTCCTGCACCACGTTAGTTTCGCTGGTGACGGTTACTGACTCGCTGACGTTCCCAACTTCCAGCACTATGTTTAGCGAGCGCCGGTCTTTTGCGTTGAGAGTAAGACCAGCCTCAACGTGTTTCTTGAAACTGGCCTGTTCGACAGTCAGCGTGTAGGTGCCGGGAATGAGAGGCGTCAATACGAACTGACCGTCATCATTCGTCTGCACACTTCGTTCCTGCTTGGTTTGGTCGTTAGAAATGACGACGGTTGCGCCTTTTACCACAGCGCCGGTGGAGTCGGTAACCAGACCAGTAACAGTCGCGTTAGTTTCCTCCTGAGCAAGCACCGCGCCGCTACAGACAAGCAGCAATGCGAGTGCAAAGAAAGCAGCTCTAATCGTGAAATGAAGTCTCATGTGAATCTTCCTCTTAGTGAATCAGTAGATGGGCGTGGCCCGTGTAATTCGATCGGGCATTGTAGAGAACCGCAATACGTCTGGGGATTTAGTACGGTTTTATGCACTGCAGTTGTCGTTTGGATTGAAGAAGCCGTGCTCGTAAACGAGTGCGTTCATTGTTGCATACACCTTAACGACGGCGCAACCGCATCATAATCGGCCAGTCGCCATCGAACGTCCGGTTTTCCATGGTCCTTGCGGTTCTTCAAAACGCGTTTCGGCGAATCCGTTCGAGATATGCGCCGTCGGGATTTAACTCGCTCGGCCTCGCGGTAAAGTCATAGGAAAACAGGATGAAACCTTCCGTCTTCAGCGAGCGCGCGACATTGATCTTCTCGACCGCCGAACCAGACGGAATTCTGTAAGCACCAATACCCGCCCAAACACCACGTTTCGCCCCGTGTGCGGTAGTGGCCGCAACTTCAATCTGTTTCTGAAACACAGCGGTGTCAGTGCTATAAGCCATCGGACAAGCAACGTCGAGAATTCCCATTTGCAACCAACGACGCCAATCCTGAAAGCGTCGCGTGTAGGCATTCTCGTCATTGGCAAAGACGGCGGCTGAGACCAACACGGCAGGCCGTCGCTTCTTGACTGCGCGATAGATTCGTTCGACCAGCGCAGTCACTTGTGCGCGTTGAAAGTCGGCAAACTTCGCCGGAAACTTTTCCGCGGCCGCGAGCGGATCCTGTTTCAACGCCGTTCTCAATTCCCGCAGCTCATCATTCGTAAGCTGCGGTTTCAGCCACTTTTCGAACTGAGTCAGTGACGTGCGGCTGTAATCGAAGTCAGGACTCGCGAAACGCACGTAATCGAAGTGCAGGCCATCGACCGGATAATGTTTTAGAACATCCATCCAGATCTTGTAGATGTGCTCGCGCACCTTCGAATTAGCCGGTCCGGTATACACGCCCTCCAGCTCAGCGCGATTCGCCTTCGACCATTCCACGATCTTTTGCCGGTAAGCGGCATCCGTGGGCGACATTGCGTAAAGCTCACGGGCAACAGCTTTGGGCACCGCGAGCCATTCCGGATGTTTGTTGTATACGTGCTGCGGATCGGTCGGTAATGCGTCGAGGTTTGCGAGCAGGCTGGTATTGAGCCAGGCATGGACTTTCAGTCCGCGCTTGTGCGCCTCTGACAGCGTGAAGGCAAGCGGGTCAAAAGCCGGCGGCTGGTCCTTTAATTCAATTGCGCGTGGCTCGACACGCGATCGGTAATACGCATCGCCGCGTCCGCGAATCTGGACGATTAGCGTGTTGAAGCCGTTGTCAGCAGCCGCGTTCACCATCTGCTGAATCTTCTCGGGAGAAGTTAAAGTCGTGCGCACAACCCACAGCGCGCGGACTTCGCTTACCACCGCGACATTGGTAGAGGCCGTCGCCGGAACTGCCAACAGCGCGCAGACAAGCACGAACGAGATGGCTAATTGGCAGGTGCGACTGCTTGATCTCATCAATTAGAACTGGTACCGAAGCGAAACCTGGATGTTTCGAGGTTGATACAAAGTGGCAATGCTCGTGATTGCGCCAAAGTTCGTATTCGTGATCACAGAGCTTGGAAAACCGTACTGAACATGGTTCAGAGAATTGAACATGTCGGCGCGCACGGTCAGCTTATGGCCTTCCCAGGGCATTGAAAAGATTTTCGTGAGCCCGAAATCGAGCGTCTTCGCGCCATCAAGGAAGAAGGTATTGCGTCCGAGTATCGGCGTATTGAAGTCCGCGGTCGTGAGCGTACGAAAAGCAGTACGCGGCAGGGCGTTGCGCGACGTCGCCGGATGGTTAACATTGGCGCCGAGTACCGAAGGATCGAGTAACACCGGCCTGCTCTCGCTGAAGCCGTCGAAGTTTAAGTCGAGAGCCGTCGTAGTCACAGTGAACGGAGTTCCCTTTGCGAACTTCATGACCGCGGAAAACTGCCAGCCTCCGAAAGCCTGGCCCAGAAAACCTTTATCCGCACTGAAGAACGGCAGGCGATAAGTACCGTAGGCCGTGAACCGGTGAGGCGTGTGGAAGCGTGAAAGGCTGCGCGCATCGCGCGCGTTGTTTCCGTTTTGATTACTGTCTCCCGTTCCGACGAACGTGGCTTCCGACGTAGTGTCGATCGCTTTGCTCCAGGTGTATGTAGCCTGGAAGTTGAGATTGCGGCTCAAACGCTTGACCCATTCGAGCTGCATCGCGTTGTAGTAACTCCAGGCCGCATTCGCAACCGCTACGTTCGTGCCGTAAAGACCGTTCGGCCTGCGCTCGTTGGTGCGTGGAACGCGGAAGCTGTACTCGAATTCTCCAATCGGCACGACGACGGGGCACTGAGCCGTAAGCGTACTGGCAGTCGTGCCCGCGCAGAGAAAGTCGCTTGCCAGCCGGATCGTTTTGCCGCGCAGGTTCGCAGGGTTATTCGGATGGTTTGCCACCAACACGCCGTTGACCGGATCGTGAAGCGGCAGATTCTCGAGCGAGTATTTCAAAAGCCCAATGCCGCGGTTTCCGGTGTAGCTGGCGCGGAAGGCTGACGCAAAAGGTAACTGGCGTTCAATCGTCAGGTTCCATTGCTGCGTGTACGGCATTTCCAACCCGGGATCGATTGCCGTGATCGTATGGCGCGCTGTTTGTGGTCCAGGCACGAAAACAAAACCATTTGTCGGATCGGCGAGATTGACCGGATTGAAGCTCGACGTTGCGACTCCTGATTGGTTGTAGAAAAACGCGTTGGGCGGATTGAATCTTACGGTCGCGCCACCTTGCGAAAAGACTGACTGGAAGATGCGGCCGTGATAGATGCCAAAGCCGCCGCGGATGGACGAATCGCCGACGCTCCCAAACATGCGATGCAGGAAGCCGGTCTGAAAATCCGGACTCCAGGCAAACCCGAAGCGCGGCTCCCAGTTGTCTTTGTCGGCGCCGATGCCGTAGTCGATTCTGCCCGCGGCTTCCTCAGGCGCCGAAACGTATTCGTATCGCAACCCGAGATTGAGCGTCAGGTTGGAGCGTATTTTCCAGTTGTCTTCGCCGTAAAAATTCGCCTCGTTGATGCGGTTCTCCAGGAAGAATGGTCCATAGCCTTTCTGGTAGTTAGGCGTGCAGCCGTTGATGAACTGGTTGAAACCGTTGACGTAGTTCACGCCATTACAAGTCGCTGTCGTGCTGTTGTAAAAACCGCGCGAGAAGTTGTCCGCGAGATCGTCAAGACGCTGCCGCCGGATGTCGGCGCCCAGCTTGAGGTAGTGCCGGCTGAACAGCGTGGTGAAGTTGTAGACAAACTGGTTATCCGTTTGATACCGCTGAATCGGAAAGTTACCGGCGCTGCCAATGCTCGATTGCGTGGTGATCGGGCTGGGATTAAAGAAGCGAACGATCGGCGTATCGTTGCCGGCTGCGATATTGACGAGAGTAGTTCTCAAACCGAGCCCATAGCGAAATTCGCCGACCGATTTCGCTGAGAACAGTCGCGTCCACGTCACACCGAG
>DASTOZ010000386.1:0-10679 GCA_035762365.1 Pyrinomonadaceae bacterium
TGTACTTGGTGCCTTGTACTTAGTACTTTGCACCTTGTTTCATAAACCGACGGCTAACTGTACGAAGTACCAGGTACTAAGTACCAAGCTCTAAATATGCTTAGTCAAGTAGTCGAGCTGATCGAGGCAAAACGTCGTTTCGCGATCACCTCGCATATCCGCCCAGACGGCGACAGTTTAGGATCGTCACTCGGTCTTTACTGGTTGTTACGCGCCCTTGATAAGGACGTTGAAGTAATCATGCGCGATCCGGTGCCGCACGCTTATCAGCAACTTCCCGGCGCAGGAGACGTTCGAGTCACACCTTCGGTCGATCCGTCGTATCACGCGGTGTTTGTCATCGAGTGCTCCGACATCACGCGACCCGGGCTCGCCGAACTCGACAAACAATTTGTCGTCAACATAGACCATCACTCCACCACCGCGCTCTTCGGCACGATCAACTGGATCGACTCGACGGCGTCCGCGGTCGGCGAGATGATCTACAACCTGTGCAAAGCGACCGGCGTGCGCGTGACGCGAGAGATCGCCGAATGTGTTTACACGGCGCTGATCACCGACACCGGATCCTTTCATTATTCGAACACGACCGAGCGAACGTTCAAAGTCGCTTCCGAGCTCGTGCGCACCGGCGTTAAACCGGCGAAGACGGCGGAAGCAGTGTTTGCCAGTTACCCGTGGAGCCGGATCGAGTTGATGGGCGCTGTGCTGTCGACCGCGAGACGTGATGAATCAGGTCGCGTGGCGTGCATGCGACAGTCGCTCGAGATGCAGCAGCAGGCCGGTGCTTCTGACGAAGACGCCGACGGCTTCGTGAACTATCCGTTGACGGTTGGCGAAGTAGAAGCGGTTGCTATGTTGAAGGAGTGCGAGCCCGGAATTTATCGCACCAGCTTGCGGTCCAAGGGCGACGTGAACGTCGCGAAGGTCGCGGAGATGTTTGGCGGTGGCGGTCATCGCAACGCGGCCGGTTGCACGCTCAAGGGAAGCTGGGAAGAAGCGGAGACCATGATCGTTCGCCTGTTGCAGGACGCGGTTAAGCGCGCGAACGGCGACGTCACCGAAGACGCACTAAAAGAATCCGTCGCCTAAGATCCGTGCAAGCTCCTAACTTAGCCAAAAAGTACAAGTGGCGGCGCGAGGACTATCAGGAAAACACGCGTGGACTCCTGATGGTCCATACAGGAAACGGTAAAGGAAAAACCACCTGCGCGCTAGGCCTCATGATGCGCGCTGCCGGACGCGGTTTGAAGTGCTGCATGATTCAGTTCATGAAGTCGCGCAACGACCGCTACGGCGAACACGAATCCGCGGAGAAGCTCGGCATCGAAGTCCATACAATGGGCGACGGCTTCACGTGGGATACGAAGAACCCCGAACAAGACATCAAGACCGCGCGCGAGACGTGGGCGCTGTGCGTCGAGAAACTGCGCTCCGGCGATTACGACCTGCTGGTGTTTGACGAGCTGGTTTACGTGCTCAGTTACAAGATGTTGTCCGTTGAGGAAGTGCTCGACGAGTTTCGCTCGATTCGTGCCGCGCAACCCGCCTTACACATCGTCGTTACCGGCCGCGACGCCCCACCCGAACTGATCGAAGCGGCGGACCTCGTGACGGAAATGCGGGAGATCAAACACCCATTTACAGCGGGAATTCGCGCCCAGCAGGGTATCGAGTTCTAACTACAAGAGGCACAAAGCTTCGCACACAAAAGGCACAACCAAACGCGCAAACGGGAGACCCTTTCAATTCCAGTTTTGTGCCTTTTGTGCTTCTTGTTCCTCTTTGTGGTAATCTTCCCCCCATTCTTATGGCCTGGTTCAGTAAAAAAACAAAGCGAATCGAATCGGTCCCGCCTGAAGAACGCGTCGTTAAGACTGAGAACGTCTTCGTCAAATGCGACGGTTGTGAGGCCCATCTGTTCAAGGGCGAGCTCGAAGACGGACTCCAGGTCTGCAAGCACTGCGGCTATCACTTTCGCATCGGCGCGCGCGAACGTCTCGCACTGTTGTTTGACGATGGAAAGTATGAAGAGCTCGACGCCGAAGTGATCTCGATCGATCCGCTCGAGTTCACCGACAGCAAACCGTACGCGGAGCGTCTGACGCAGGCGACGGAGAGTTCCGGACTGCCCGAAGCAATCATCAGCGGGCGCGGCTCGGTTGGCGATCATCCCGTGCTGGCAGCAGCGATGGATATGAGTTTCATCGGCGGCTCGATGGGTTCGGCTGTCGGCGAGAAAGTCACGCGATTGATCGAGCGCGCGATGAAGGAACACAGCGCCGTCGTGATCTTTTGCGCTTCCGGTGGCGCGCGCATGCAGGAAGGAACGCTGTCGCTGATGCAGATGGCCAAGATCTCAGCCGCGCTCGCCGCACTCGACGAAGCGCACTTGCCGTTCATCTCGGTGCTGACAGATCCGACGACCGGCGGCGTCACGGCGAGCTTCGCCATGCTTGGCGACGTCATTCTCGCTGAACCAAAGGCGCTGATCGGGTTCGCCGGACCACGAGTGATCGAACAAACGATCCGGCAAAAGTTGCCGAAAGACTTTCAGCGGTCTGAGTTTCTGCTGGACCACGGGATGGTTGACGGCATCGTCGATCGGCGCGAGCTGCGAAACCAGATCATCAAGCTGCTGAACTTTATGATGAATCCCGAGATTCATGGCGAGTCGGACATTGAACGGGCCCGCCGGCGCGCCGTTTCGAGAGGGTGATTTCACGCAAAGGGCGCAAAGGCGCAAAGAAAATCAGAATCCATCCCAGCAATTCTTCTTTAAACTTTTCCACCTTTTGCTTTCCTTTGCGCCTTTGCGCCTTTGCGTGAAAATTACTCTATGCGTTTCGATGAGGCCGTTCAGTATCTACTCAGCCTCGGCCACGAGACGCTGACGATCAAGCTGGGGTTGCGTAACACGGAACTCCTCCTCCAATCTCTCGACAATCCCGAACGCACATTTCGCGCAGTCCAAATCGCCGGCACCAACGGCAAGGGTTCGACCGCCGTGATGCTTGATTCAGTCTGTCGCGCCGCGGGGATCAAGACCGGTCTGTACACGTCGCCTCATCTCGTCTCGATCACCGAGCGCATTCGAATCGCAGGCACGCAGATCGGCGAAGAAGATTTCGCGCGTCACACCGCAACCGTTCGCGACGCGGCTAAACATCTACTCGACACCAAAGAGATCGAAGCATTACCGACCTTCTTCGAACATGTAACTGCAATCGCGTTACTGGCGTTTCGTGAAGCCGGAGTCGAGTTGGCGATACTCGAAACAGGAATGGGCGGGCGGCTCGATTCGACCACCGCAGCCAATGCTTCCATTGTCGCGATCACGCAGATCGCGATGGACCACGAACAATACCTGGGCGACACGATCGAGAGCATCGCGAGTGAAAAGGCTGCAATTATACGGCGCGGCGTTAAAGCGATCATTGGACGACAGCAATACCCCGAAGCTTTATCGGTGTTACTTCAACGCTGTGAAGAAACCGGCGTCCAGCCGATTTTTGCGATGCCACCCACCGAACCGATTCGAATCGGACTCCGCGGCAGGCATCAGCTTGAAAATGCGGCTATCGCTATTGCCGTCGCCGAGAGTCTTTCTATTTCACACCAGGCGATTCTTTCGGGTATCGAAACCGCCCGCCATTGTGGCCGGCTGGAACTAATTTCAAATGAGCCTGATATTCTACTCGACGGGGCACACAATCCCGCCGGCGCGGAAGCTTTGCGCGATTATCTAAACGAATTCGGCCGTCACCCACTGACGCTCGTATTCGCCGCGATGAGCGACAAACGACTCACGTCGCTCGGAGAGATACTATTCCCCCTCGCCGACCACGTGATACTAACCAAGCTCCAAAACCCGCGCGCAGCATCAGTCGAAGCGCTGGAAGCGATCGCCGTTCGATTCGCCCGCGGCTCCATCGCGAAATGCCAAACAATTCCTGACGCGATTGAGACGGCGCGCCGCATCACGCCGCGTCAGGGTATGATCTGTGTCACCGGATCACTCTACTTAATCGGGGAATGGAAGAAACATCATGACTAGCCCACCAAAAGAACTGCCCAAGATCGTCAGCAGCCAGAAAGTCTTCTCCGGCCGCGTCGTCAACGTCACCGTCGACACGGTGCGCGAAGGTGAGGTCACGTACCAACGCGAGGTGGTCCATCACAACGGCAGTGCCGTGATCCTGCCCGTTTTCGACGACGGCACCGTGGCGCTGGTGCGTCAGTACCGGCACCCGGCGGTGCGTTATCTCCTCGAAGCTCCGGCGGGAACGCTTGACGAGCGCGAGCGACCCGAGGACGGCGCGACGCGTGAACTTCAGGAGGAGCTCGGACTGATCGCCGGACGGATGGAGAAGCTGTCGGAGTTCTTCGTCTCGCCCGGTTTTTGTGAAGAGAAGATGTGGGTATTCCTGGCGACCGAACTCACGGAGGGCAAAGCAAACCCTGACGAGGATGAAGTGCTTGACGTCGTGCGCCTGCCAATGAACGAGGCGCTCGAAATGATCTCCAGCAGTGAGATTCAGGACGCCAAAACGATCATCGCGCTGTTGCTCGCCGCGCCACGCGTCGGCTCGCCGTTTTTGGAAGCGGATTATCCCGCAGTATGATTTGTTTGATTTGTCTTCTGAAGTCTCCTACACTGCGAGCCAGTGATTAGTAAAGAGCCTTCACAGCATGTGACACCGCTCTCTGAAGACCAGGCAGGGTTTCCAGAACAAGTTGTTCCCGCGCACCTGACACCGCCGCCCGCACCGCAGACGATGTCCCCGGGTGCATGGTTTGAAGTCGCAAAAGCGTTCGTCGTTTGGTTTTTGAGCGTCGTGATGCTGGCGGTCGTACCACTCAGCGTTGCACTTCCCTATCTCATTTATCAAATCGCGAAGTTCGGGCCTCCGCGTCCGGAAGCGCTTACCGAAGACAAGACGCTCATCTTCTTGTCGATTCTCGGGGTCCTCCCGACGCATGTGCTGACGCTCGCTTTGATCTGGTTGCTTTTTACGGAAGGCGGCACGCGCCCGTTTCTGAAGACGCTGGGCTTCCAGTGGCCCGCGGCCGCATCCCCGACAGTCGTCAGTCTGCTCTGCGTTTTGCTCGCGCTGGCGTTGCTCGGGATCGGCTTGGGAGTCACGACTCTGTGGGGCGGAAACAAGACGCAGTTGGACTTGCTGGTTGAGAGTTCGATGGCCTCGCGGGTCGCGACCGCGCTCGTCGCCGTGCTCACGGCTCCGCTCGTCGAGGAATTCATCTACCGCGGCGTGCTCTATTCGGCACTCGAACGCGTTGCCGGTCGCGTGATCTCGGTAGTGCTCGTGTCGCTGCTCTTCGCGGGCGTCCACGTCTTTCAGTATTCAAACAACATCGCCGTCATCGTGGTGATCACGTTGCTCAGTTTTACGCTGTCGCTCGCGCGCGCATACACGGGTTCGCTCGTGCCGCCGTTCCTCATTCACCTGGTTTTCAACGGCATCCAGGCGGTCATCATCCTCGTCACGCCCTTCATTCAAAAAGGCGAAGAGGTCACGCCGACGACGCCCGGTTTAGACCTTGGCCATCATCTCTTTGAAGCAATCAGTGTTTATGTATGTCGTATGACGTAGTCGTCGTCGGTGGCGGTATCGGCGGGCTGACGGTCGCGGCACTGTTGTCGGCACGCGGAGTGAAGACGTGTCTGCTGGAGCGCAATTCGCAAGTCGGCGGGTGTGTGGCGCGAGTCGAGTTTGCCGGGCACGAGTTCGACCCCGGCATGGGACTGTACGCCGGGTTTGGACGCGGCGAGGTTTACGATCGAGTGTTCTCGGAGTTGCCTGTTCGTCTGCCGCAGACGTCGCTGCTCTCGGGCGGTGAGCAGTTCTATTCGATCGAAGGCGGACCCGCGAGTATCGCCGAACGTCTTGCGGAGTCGATGCGGAAGAGTGGCGGCACGCTGCGTTTGAATAGCCCCGTGCTCCGCCTCGCTTACGACGAGACTGGTCAACACGCAATCGGCGTCGATCTACTCAGCGGCGAGACGGTGATTGCGCGAGACGCCATCGTCAGCAATCTCACCATCTGGGACACGTATGGAAAACTGATCGGCCTCAACCGCACCCCACTTGAAACAAAGAAACTACTGAAAACGCTGCAAGGCCGTGGCGCTTACGTCATCTACGCCAGTCTGGACGAGTCGGCGCTGGCCCGTCTGCCAGGCGAACGTTTTAGAACTGCGGATTTCAGTGTCGCGATTGGTCCACCCGGTAGCGCGCCTTCGGGCAAACGCGCCGTCACTGTAACCACCGACGCCGATCCCCTGGATTGGTTTGCTTTTCAGGCAAGCGAGGAAGAGTACGAGGAAAGAGATCAAGCCGCGCTCGAACAATCCTGGGCGCGTTTGCATCAGGCGCTGCCCCAGCTCGGCGCCGATATCGAAATCATCGAAACCGCCAACCCACGCACCTACTACGACCTGACCCGTCGCAAACTCGGCATGGTGCTCGGCATCGAACCACCGCCCGACTTCAGCGACAACAGCGAAGGTCTGGGCCACCACACCTCTTTACCGAACGTCTTCATGATCGGCGACACCATCATCCCCCTCGCCCGTATGGACCTCGTCGTCGCTTCCGCGCTCGCGCTTGCCGACATACTCACTAAATGAACTCTCTCGACGAGTGACTTGACAGAGAACGTATGCTAGACGGGCATATCAGAATTAATCCAAACCATAGTTAGGAGTACGACGATGATGAAAGGGTCCCGCGTGTGCTTTGGATTAGCGATTGGTCTGTTGTGTCTCATCAACATCGAAATGCTGGCCCAAAACGCGGACAGCTCGAAGGCCAGCGAAGAGAAGCTGGTTTATGCAGACTTCCGGAAGCTCGAGAACGGCCGGCTCGTAAGTTCACGTGGTGGCCGCACTCAGCTAAATCGCTGGGCACAAAACATGGCCGCTCAGCCGAAAATAAGGGGCCTCGAAAATGTTGAACCACCAGCCCCGGCTCCGGCGCGAGTAACCGATCAGGATACCGCGGCGGCATTTGAGTACGAGATGCGTTTGCCCAACGAGTGGGCCGGTGTGAATCTGGAAGTCTTTGGTCAGCCTGAGAAGGATGGCAAGCCCGTCGCCGACGATATCAGTGACTACAAGTACATCACCATGCGCCTGTTCGCGAAGAGAGAGGCAGCGGACAAGGGGCCACAATCAGTTCGGGTGGAACTAATTTCACGAGGTCACGGCGTTAACCTCGAATCCGGTTACCCGCAAATCACGTTTCGCCTCTCTGCGGGATTCAACAATTACAAGTTCAAGCTCGACTCATTTCGCCAGCCCGAATGGGCCACGCACCTCGACTACAAACGCGATATCTTGAAGAAGCTAACCTCGGTGACAGTCGGCGTGTTCTGCGACAAATGCCGCATCGAGTCAGGCACGGTAGTCGTCGATAACCTCGCGTTCGAAAAGTGAATTAAAATTCCTGGACAACGCCGAATTGTCTGCTGTATACAATCACCAGACAATTTATGTTCGTAACTGTAGATGAACGAGACGCACGGCCGCTCTACCAGCAACTGGTAGACGAGATCAAAACCCTGATTGCGCGCGGAGAGCTGGCGGCTGGGACGTTATTGCCGCCGGTGCGACAAGTAGCCTCGGACCTCGGCGTGAACCTGAATACGGTCGCTTTTGCTTACCGGAGATTGCAGCAGGAGGGATTGATTCGGGTCAGGCATGGGTCGGGTGCGGTCGTCATCTCTCAAACGCTCAGAGACAAGCCTGACGACCGCCTGCGAACCCAATTACGCACCGCGCTCACACAGTTGATCCTTGCCGGGTTAAAGCCGCCGGAGATAAGGACACTGATTAACGAAGAGTTGGAGGAACTCTTCAAGGCGCCGCGCCAAAACTAGTTGTTGGGCCTACTCGGCTCCATGCTCTTCCGCGGCATCGGGCGGCCTGTGTCCGAATCGATCGGACGACTGGGTATCGGTAGGCTCGCGCCTCCGTTTCCGCCGCTATAACCTCCACCAGTGCTGCTGCCCGGTGGTTGAATCGGACGGGCCCCGCCGGTTGACGGATAGTTACCGCCGCCAGTTGACGGAGGATTCGAGCTACTTGCTCCACCGTTTCGCGTACCCGTCGAGCCGTTGCCGGTATAAGCATGTCCCGCGTATGGGTTGTACGACCCGGTCGTATAGGCGGTGCCGTAAGGCGATCTCCAGCCGTAATACCAGGGAACGAAGGTGTAGCAACCGAAGCGGTCGTTAAAGAACCACAGGCCAAATCCGCGTCCGACCCAGGGGTCGCGGCCCCAGGGATCTCTCGCTGTCGCAAACGCCGCAGACAGCATCGCACCGGTGATGCGGCGGTTAGCTCTGGCCAGGGTTTCCGCTCGTTCCTTGCCCCAGGCGTCGATCTCGTCCTCGCGCTTCTTCTCTTCCCTGGTCAGCTTTGCGACGGAGGTGTTGGTTTGGTTGAAAACCACCTTGTTTCCGTCTTTGACCTTGGTGTGAGTTTCGTCGTTGAGCACTACGCGGCCTTTTCTCACGACCAGCTCGGTCGCGTCGCCGGGAACGACGCTCAAACGATAGAGACCGTGGCGGACGATGGCGATCTTGGTGTGTGGCGTGCTGATGTTGATGTTGAGCTCGACGCCGTCGAGGCCGGTGGCTTCGACGATAGCCGTACCCTTAATCAACCGGACCTCGAGATTCGCTAGAGTGTTGTCGGCGAGCTCGACCTCCGAATCGGAGCCGACCCGCAGATACGCACCCGGATTGAGCAGAATCTCGACGCGACCATCGAAGGCTGTACGGACGCGGTCGCCGGAGTTCAAATCGTCCGTAATCATCAGTTGTTGCCAGCCAGATTCGGTTTTACCGCGAACCGACGCCTGTCCGGTGATGGCGTTTATTCCGCCAGCTTTAGCCGAAATCACGTATCTGTCGCGGTGTTGAGCGCTGCCCACTGCTGAGCACACGAGGACGAGTGCAGCGGCAAAAACCGACAGCACTGGGAGGCAGGTATTTTTTCTCACGGGAATGACCCTCCGAAATCGCGATTAAGTAAGTGACCGGCCGGTTAATCTCGATAGCATTATAGTCTCGTTACAGACATTTACAAGCTGTGGGAAACACGGGTTTGTGGATGAGGCATCAACGGGAGGCCGAATCGAGCTTCGCGTAATAGCCGCGCTTGGTCCTGGCGAGGAGATCGGGCCGTTGAAGCCGCACTTCAACCGACCGCCACTTCCCGTCCAGCGACTTATTCGACGGACGGTAACCGATGCTGTAGACCGTGCTGAGATCCTGAACGACCTGGGCGTAGACCTTATCCAAATCGGACAACTTCGCCGCTCGATACAGCGGCGTCGCGCAAGCGGCCGAGATCAGCTCAAGCTGCTCGCGGGCCATTGCGTACGCGCCTGGAGGATAGTGATGCTTCTTTACGTTCTCTGCTTCGGTGTCGAGGTAGATCGGGAAAACGATCGTTTCTGAGTTGCGGATGTTTTCCAGCAGCGAATTGAAGTCGATCCGAGAACCTTCGCCGTCGATATCCGGAAGCGCGTTGTCGACGCCGTCTGTCATCACGACCACGGCATTGCGGCGGCCGGAGCCTTGCGGAGCGAGCACCTTGACGACCCAATTGAGGGCGTCCCAAAAATTCGTGCCACCATACGCATCGTCCATCTGGTCGATGCTCTTTTTCAACTTGGCGCGATCGAGCGTGAACGACGAGTACAGCGCCGGCTGATCCGTAAACGAAACGATCGCGACGCGATCGGTCGGGCGTGTCGCATCGACGAAGCGTTTGGCCGAGTTGCGAATCATCTTCAGGTTCTTCGAATTCGAACCCGAGAGATCGAGTAACAGCACGAGATCAAACGGAGCATCCGCGGCTGCGAAGAACGAGATCTCCTGCGGCTCACCGTCCTCCAGCACGACGAAATCTTTTTGCTCCAACGGCGGGACAGCCTTGTTCGTACCAGCGCCGATCACGCTGACTTTCAGATCGACGAGATCGGAATCGATGCGGATCGTGTCGGGATCCTGGCCGCGCGGATGCCGCCCGCGCACGAGACCCGGGAAAAGCAGGCCCAAAACCAGACTCGCTGCGATACAGAAACGAGCGGGCGCTGTCGTTCTGAAGTTAATTTGCATAGTAGCCACGTTTGCCGCGTGCTACCGCATTCGGGCGACTAATACCAATCCTAATTGCTCGCCACTGTCCGTCGCGAGCAGTTTTTGAGGGCTTGTAAGCCAAACTATAAACCGTTCCGAGGTCGGCGACCACCTGTTCGTAGGCGCCCGCGAGATCGGTAAGACGTTCGACCGGGTAGAAAACTCCGCCGCCGGCATCCGCCATCTCCTTCATCCGATCGTGACCCGCATCGAAGGCTTCGGGTTGCGTGTCCTCCGGACTCATCGCCTCATATTCGGTGTTGAGCCACAACGTGTACAGGACACCATCGAACTCCTGGATGTTCCTCAGCGTGTCGCGGTAGGAGGTCTGAGAACCGATCTGACCGCTGATTCCGGGAATGGTTCCGTCCAACCCGTCGCTCATCACCACGATTGCCGCGCGACGCGAGTTGTTGGCGTCCTTTTTGATCTGACTCATCGTGAAGTTTATCGCGTCATACAGCTTCGTGTCTCCCCTGGCAGTATCCATTGTTTCGATTCGCTGC
>DASTOZ010000387.1:0-2664 GCA_035762365.1 Pyrinomonadaceae bacterium
CACGATTCGTTCAGCTTCGTCACCGGGATCAATACAGATCGCGCGCTTCGTGTTTTCACAACCCAGAATTCGAGTGTGCTGCTGAAAAGCCGTGACCGTTATTTGTTCGATTATCATTGCCGTATAATTTGTAGCACGGAAGTACAGCAATGCCTATCGCCACAGCATCAGCGCCACTCGCAACAAAGCTCGACTCGATGACGGTCGAGGCCGCGCCCGAACTGACCGAAAATCTCGAGGGCGGCGCGCTAAAGTGCTACGCATGTGGCCACCGCTGCCTGATCAAGCTCGGCAAACGAGGAATCTGCAAAGTTCGCTTCAACGAAGGCGGACAACTACGCGTCCCGGCCAACTACGTCGCCGCGCTCGCCTGCGATCCCACCGAAAAGAAACCGTTTTTTCACGTCCTGCCCGGCTCCGACACGCTGACGTTCGGCATGCTGGGTTGCGACTTGCACTGCGCGTATTGCCAGAACTGGCTCACGTCGCAGGCGCTGCGCGACGACTCCGCCGGCACAGACCCGACGCCCGTATCACCCGAACGCCTCGTGACGATGGCGAAAGCATACGGCGCGGCGATGGTCGGCAGCAGCTATAACGAACCGTTGATTACCGCCGAGTGGGCCGTCTCAGTTTTTCAGAAAGCGCGTCCCGAAGGTTTTCGCACCGCATTCATCTCTAATGGAAACGCGACGCCGCAGGTGCTCGACTACCTGCGTCCCTGGACCGACTGCTACAAGATCGATCTGAAGTCGATGAACGACAAGAACTATCGCCAACTGGGCGGCGTGGTCGACAACATTCTCGAGACAGTGAAGATGGTCCATGAGCGCGGCTTCTGGGAAGAAATCGTGACGCTGGTGATCCCGGGCTTCAACGATTCCACCGACGAGCTGCGACGCGCCGCAGACTTCATCGCGTCAGTCTCGCCCGACATTCCCTGGCACGTCACCGCTTTCCACCAGGACTATCACATGAAGGAAAACGCGAACACGACTGCCGAACAACTGATTCGCGCGTGTGAGATTGGGCGAGAGGCGGGACTGAACTACATCTACGCCGGAAATCTGCCGGGAAGAGTGGGGCGCTGGGAGAACACTTACTGCCCGTCGTGCGACGAGCTGCTGGTCGAACGTTACGGCTACATGATCCGCCAGGTAAACGTCACCGGTGAAGGTCGTTGCCCAACGTGCGCAACGACCATCCCCGGCATCTGGAACCAAAGATCAAACTGATCCGCGGCAGCCTATTTCTTCTCGGCGGCGGGCTTGGCGGCTGGTGCTTCGGGCGCTGCGACCTTCGTGACCTGCGAAGCCACGATCTGCCAGTTTCCATTTCGTTTGGCGTAGACGTCGAGGAACCGGTATTCACCGGTGATATTCACCATTTGCCCGCTCTTCGGATCTTTCAACTTACCGTTCTTGACAACGGTCCGGCCGGTCATGAAGGCCGCATCGGCATCAAGCACCGTCACTTTGGTGTCGAGCACGTCCCACGAGTCAGCGCTAAACGCGCCGGTCTCCGTCATCTGGATCTCGTCGTTCTTTGTCCCGATGGATCCGTCGGGATAGGTGAGCGTGACATCGTCGGCGAGAATGCGTCTGGTTGTGGCTGCGTCTTTCGTTTTGTACGCGTTGGCCCAATCGGCCTCCATCTTCTTCAACGTGGCTTCGATAGACGCGGTGTCGACGGGTTCTTCTCTCGTGTTTCGGTTGGTTGTCAGCGATGAATTCAGGTTCGTATCAGCTCGCGACGCGCATGACAGCGATGCGAGGCCGATGGCTGCGACCGCCAATGCGAGGGTTATCGATAGTAAGTTTCTGTTCATTGAGTTATGACTCCTTTGCTTCAACAATCAGGGAATTGAAACTGGCCCAAGGACACCCTGCTTCTACGCCAATCCGGATTGCGAGTCAACAGCGTTCCCCGAAAAAGATCCGGATTTTCCCGTCCCGAGCGGCCGCGTTTTGGGGCCCACCGCGGCCATTGACATCGCCATTTCTTCGGATTATTGTTCGCGACATGCGAGCCGGTTAGGGTGCTTGGGAATGGTTTAGCCGGCTCTTACCCTGCCAGGTTTTTGGTCCTTAAACATATTATTCCTGGAAAGGAGTAACTATGACTCGCCTATCGAGATCCTCGAATTTATGGATATTGAGTCGAGCTACGCTTGTAGTGATTTGTCTTTTCCTTGCGGGCAGTTCAGCGTCGGCACAGACCACGAGAAAGGCTCCCGCTGCCGCCGATGACGATCCGGTATTCGCCGAATATCGCGGTATTCAGATCGGATGGCTCGCCGACGAAGTGCGTAAGAAACTCGGCAGCCCTGCCGACAAAGGCGACGAGCAGGATCTGTTCGTCTTTGGCGAAAAAGAGACCTGCCAGGTCATTTACGACAAGACGACTCGCAAAGTGACCGCGATTTCCGTCGACTTCCTGAATGGCGCGAACAGTATAATCACGCCGCAGCAGGTATTCGGCAGCGACATCGAGTCGAAGCCTGACGGATCCAAGTACAAACTCGTGCGCTATCCGAAAGCGGGCTACTGGGTTTCATACAACCGCACGGCGGGCGACACTCCGATGATTACGATTACCATCCAGAAGCTTCAAGGGCCGTAATCCGTTATCATTGCGGACGAAGTTTGCAGGCAGTCGAGGCGT
>DASTOZ010000388.1:0-2671 GCA_035762365.1 Pyrinomonadaceae bacterium
AGCCCGTAACTATCACGAGCGGCAGCACGAGGAGTATCGGCAAGCCAGCCTTTGCAAAAAAACCCGCGGCAACCGTGCACACGGCGAATTGGGAGCCGACCGAGATGTCGATCTCGCCGGTCAGAATCACCAGCGTCATGCCGATCGCGACCAACAACACGGCCGCATTGTTCATCGCCAGGTCACGCACGTTACCCGGATCGAAGAACGCAGGCGCGATCAACGCCATCGCCAACAGCAAGATCACGTAGGCGCCAAAAGCCGATGCTTCGCGTTTGTAACGTTTGAGAGTCACGCTGCTGCCGTCGATGCTGCTCCAAGAGCGAGCGCAATGATCTGCTGCTGTGTCGCCGATGGTCCATCGACGATTCCGGCGATGGCGCCCGCGCGCATTACCGCAATCCGGTCGCTCATGCCAAGCACTTCCGGTAAATCGGAAGAGATCATCAGAATGGCCATTCCCTCGCTCGCCAGGTCGCCTATCAACGCGTGTATCTCTGCTTTCGCGCCAACGTCGATTCCCTGTGTTGGCTCGTCGAGAATCAACACCGAAGGCCTTGTCGCCAGCCAACGGCTCAACGCAACTTTCTGCTGGTTTCCGCCGGAGAGCGTAGCGACCTGATTCGACACTGACGGCGTCTTAATCGCAAATCTTTGCACGTAGTCCGCGGCGATCCGTTTCTCTTGTTCGAAGTCGAAACAACCGAAGCGTTTCAGTTTCCTGAGCGAAGCCAGCGTAATATTTGCGCCGACCGGCATCTCGAGAATCACACCCTGGCGCCGGCGGTCCTCAGGCACGTAGGCGATGCCACAGTCGACGGCGTCCGTAGGAGTACGAAGTCGAACTGGAGAACCGTGCACTCGAATCTCGCCGCTGTCGGCGTGGTCCAGGCCGAAGATGATCCGCGCGAGCTCAGTGCGACCAGCGCCGACAAGTCCGGCCAGGGTGACGATTTCACCTCGATGCACCATGAGATCGATGTTCGTCAATCCAGTCGCGCGACTGCTGACACCTCTCAGCTCGAGCGCGACGTCGCCGCGTTCAACCTGCCGTTTCGGAAAGATCGCCGACAACTCGCGGCCGACCATCAGTCGAATCAGTTCCTGACGATCCGTTTGGGCCATGTCGCAAGTGCCCACCACCTGGCCATCGCGCAACACACTGACGCGGTCGGCGATCACCGACAACTCTTCCAATCGATGCGTGATGTAGACGATGCCAACTCCCTGCTTGCGGAGTTTGCCGATAACTCGATAGAGGTTCTCCGTCTCTTCTTTCGAGAGCGACGCCGTCGGTTCATCCATGATCAGCACACGGGAATTTGCGCCGACTGCCCGCGCAATTTCAACCAGTTGCTGTTCCGGCATCGTCAGCTCGCCTGCGTCAGCATCAACATTTATCCTGGCCCCGACTTCCGCGAGTAAACTGGAAGCGCGCTCACGACGCTTCTTCCAATCAACCCGACTCCACCAACCTTCTTGTTCGAGTCCGAGCGCGATGTTCTCGGCGACTGTCAGTTCCGGAAACAACGACGGCTCCTGGTAGATCGCAGTGATTCCCAAAGCCTTGGCGCGACGGGGAGAGTTTTCGGTGACGAGGGCGCCGTCGAGTTCCAGCCTGCCTTCGTCCGCAACCACGGCGCCCGAGATGATTTTTATCAGCGTGGTCTTGCCCGCACCGTTTTCTCCGACCAGAGCGTGCACTTCACCGGCGCGCAGTTCAAACGTCGCACACTTCAGCGCATGTACGCCCTCGTAAGATTTGCTGATGTCGATTGCTCGTAAGAGCATGTTTGGTTTGTGCTTTGTGCTTAGTGCTTAGAACTTTGTAACTCAAACAAAGCACAAAGTACCAAGCTCTACCTACGAGGCGTACTCAAGGAGTTTCGGAAAAGAGCAAATCGAGCATCTCATCCTTCCAGCCCGTGAGCGACTGCTTCACCATCTCGCGTAATTCAGCCGCAGTCTTTTGCGGCAATGCCTCGACGATCGCCGCATGCATGGAAGCACTCTCAACGTAGGAATTTCGCCGTCGACTCGTCTTCATGAGGAAGAACGCAAACAGCGGCACGACCACGCGCTCGAGTGCGTCAGCCAAATACGGATTGTCAGACAGGCTCCATATCTTCCGATGGAAGGCGAGATCGGCATCGTAGAACAGAGTGAGGTCGACGTCCTTCGCCGCTTGTTCCATGTTGCGGATGGTTTGACGCAGACTCTCGAGATCGGCTTCGTTGACGTTTTCTTTGGCCCACTCGATTGCCAGCGCTTCCAGCTCCACACGCAGGCGAAAAATTCGCTTGATATCGTTTGGGCCAAGCTTCGTTACCGTCGTTCCCTTGTACGGAGTGCGCTGAACAAACCCCTGATGCTCGAGTTCGATCAGGGCTTCACGGATCAGAGGAACTCCGGCGCCGAGTTGTTGGGCCACCTTCGTCTCTACGATTGAAGCGCCGGGCTGAATGGTCCCGGAGAGGATGGCGTCCTTCAAGGCGCGGATCACCTGATCTCGTTTGGAGATCGGCTGAATCAGTTCGAGCATAGTCTTCTTTGACTCCTCGGGCGCGCTAAGGGGAGATCGTTTTCCGCTTCTTCATCTGACGTTTGGATACTAACACCGCGGCCCGATGCTCCGGACACGTCAAATTCAGGATTGTGTGATTGATGGTGA
>DASTOZ010000389.1:0-3577 GCA_035762365.1 Pyrinomonadaceae bacterium
TGCGGCGGTTGATCGCGATGACGATCTTTACGACGTTCGCAACTTATTCCGCGTTGATGATTCTGTTGATTCCGCTCGGTTGGTATGGTTATCTCGCCGGTGTCGATCCGTTCAACAGCGCGAACTGGCCCGCCTGGTACGCCATCGCCTACAACGTGCTCGCACCGTTAAGCTCGATCCTGCTGACACCGGTTTGGATGCTTGGTCTATCGCTGCTCTATGTTGATGAACGAGTGCGGCACGAAGGTTATGACATCGAGTTGATGGCGGCGCGCCAGCTCGGCGAGTTGCCGAATGTCGCTGTGACGTCGCCATTAGGAACGGCACTCTCGTCTTCCGAGCGACCACCCGCGCCGCCGGTCGGGCCGCGTCCATCAAACCGAATACTGGATCTCCGTTAATTGCGTTGAGAACTGTCGCTGTCAAATATCGATTCTGTTCGCGCCTGCTGGTCGGGTTAGCGGTGTTGTGTCTTTGTGTCATTGACACTGCCGCCATTCCTCTTTCCGAGTATCGCTCGGCGGTTGAAGTCGCAATTGCCACTCTCGAACCGCTAGTCGATAAAGGCGGACACGAAAGCGACACGGACTACGAAGCTCGGTTAACCGAAGCGATCGCCAAAGTTCGCACTGCGTTGCCGAAAAACCAGCAGGTGGAATTTGAAAGGGAATCGTGGGGCGCTGACAACGCCTGGCTTCATACCGCACTCGATGATCTGCAGGGCGCCAAAGTTGAAGAACGGCAGTGGAGACTCACGAGCGTCGTGGCGTCCTTGAGCGCCCTTAATGATCGCGTCAAGGCCCTGGAAGGCGCCGGGAAAGGTTCCATGGAACACAAAGGCGCGTCCAAGCAGAAGCTCGAAAGTATTCTGGACCGTCCTGAGTATGCAGCTGAGTCACGTGGTCCAAACGCGCTGACAAAGCTTGTGCGCGATTTCATTCGCTGGCTCGAGAGCTTGATGCCGAAGGCGGAGGGCATAGAGCCGGGACGCGCGCGTACGTTCAGCAATGTCGTAACGTTGATCGTCGTCGGCGTTGCTGTGTTATTGATTTTGTACGTCGCGATGCTGTTGTACAAGCGGTTCAAGCGACCGGCCCGTCCAAAAGTCCGCAAGAAGCGCGAAGCGCGGATCGTTCTCGGCGAAAAACTTCAGCCCGAACAAACTGCGACGGATCTTCTCGCCGAAGCCGAGGCCCTCGCGCGCAGTGGCGATCTGCGTGCGGCCATTCGCAAAGGCTACATCGCTCTGCTCGTCGAACTGGGCGATCGCGACATCATCAGTCTCGCGCAATACAAAACGAACCGCGATTACCTGCGCTCCGTCAGTAATCTTCCGCAGCTTCATTCACCTTTGAAACGACTCACCGAAACTTTTGAACGTCACTGGTACGGCTTCGCCAACGCGACTCCCAGCGACTGGCAGGACTTTCGCGCGCGCTATCGTGAAGCGTTGCAGACCGGAAACTGAACCTCGATGCGCCAGCGACTCACAGTCATACTCACGTTCGTAGTGATAATCGGTTTGCTTGTCGTCATCAACACGATCAGTCACGTGCAGCAGGAACCCGAGCACGATCTCGAATTCGCTCCCAACCGCTCCACGTATCACTCCGGACCAACCGGCACGCGAGCCTTACACGATTTTCTAAACGAGTCGGGTTATCGAGTGATGCGCTGGCGTGAACCGGTCGCGCAATTGATGAGCCGGTCGGGACGAATGGTCACGACGTTGGTTGTCGTCGGCGAGACTCGATTGCCATTCGAACAGGAAGACATCAACACTCTGCATGGTTGGGTAGCGACCGGCGGACGTCTCGTCATCATCGATCGCACGCCTGATCGTCGCTTGTTGCCCGATCTCGGGTGGTCGCTCCAGGTTCTCGATGGTGCGCTTCCAAATCTCGACACCAATCCGGCCGACGTGAGTCAGATGACTCAGAACGTCACCGAGGTGAAACCGATCCAGCCGACGCTGTTTACGAGTAACGTCGAGAGTGTGATGCCGTCGCGCTTCGCGTCGCGTTTCGTCGTCAAAGCTGAACCGACGCCAACACCAACGCGCGTTGTCGGCTTCGGAAACGGTCCCGTCGATCAACGACCATCGGACGTCTTCGACGTGCCCTCGCCGGCGCCAACGCCGGAGGATGAAGATCTGTTGGGCACGTTTGAAGAAGAAGAGCAAACGGCGCCGCCACCAGTCGAAGCATCAAGCCCACCTGTGGCGATTGCTGACGATAATGAAGACGCAGACGACGAGGAAGAGAATTACGACGTCAGCATTGCTCCCGTCATGCATATCGGAGACTCGTCCGGTGCACTGCTGGTGGACTTCGCGTATGGCGGCGGCCGCATAATCCTGCTGAGTGATCCGTATCTAATCGCGAATGGCGGCATCCGTCTGAAAGACAATCTCACGCTGGCGACCAACCTGATGGGCGGACCTTCGACCACCCGGCTCATAGCATTTGACGAGTATCATCAGGGGCGCGGCATCTCGCGCAACGCTTTTGCGAGCTACTTCGCGGGCACGGCGGTGCTGCCGATCGCGGGCCAGCTTGTGTTGCTGGTGCTCGTTGTTCTCTGGAGCAACGGCCGTCGCTTCGCTCGTCCTTTGCCGCTGGCGCAGGTGGATCGTCGTTCGAGTCTCGAATTTGTGGCGTCGATGGCGGAACTGCAGGAACGTTCGCGCGCGTATGACCTGGCTATCGAGAACATTTACACACGCCTTCGCCGCGTGCTCGCGCGCCACGCCGGCGTCGGCTACAACAGTTCCCGATCCGAGATTGCGCAGCGGATCGCAGAACGCTCGACGATCGATCGACACGAGCTGGAAACGTTGATGCGGCACTGTGAAGAAGCAATCAACGGTGAGCCAATCACTTCACGCCAGTCCGTGCATTTGGTCCGGCGGCTGCGTGAGATCGAGCGGGACCTTGGTTTGCGGATGCGTTCGCGCGAGGCCCGTCAAGCAGCAGAAAACATTTGACGAGTCAACGAGCTTTGTGCTTTGTACTTAGTACTTTGTAACTCAAGCACAACGCAAACAAACAAACTACAAAGACCAAAGCACAAAGACCAAATATGCCTGAGACAGTCGCCTCTACCGTCGCACACATCAAGAATGAACTACACAAGGTAATCGTCGGACAGGATGACGCGATCGAACAGATCCTGATCGCGTTGCTGGCCGAAGGACACGCGCTGGTGGAAGGCGTTCCCGGCACCGCCAAGACTCTGACCGTCAAAACTCTGTCGCGCATCATCAACGCGACTTTCAGCCGCATACAGTTCACGCCGGACCTGATGCCGTCTGACATCACCGGCACCAACGTCTTCAACATGTCGAGCTCGAGTTTCAATCTGCGGCGCGGTCCGATATTCACCGACATTCTCCTCGCAGACGAAATCAATCGCACGCCGCCGAAGACACAAGCCGCGCTGCTCGAAGCGATGGAAGAACGCCAGGTCACGATCGACGGCGACGCTTATCAACTGCCGCCGATCTTTACGGTGCTTGCGACTGAGAACCCGATCGAGTACGAAGGAACGTACCCGCTGCCCGAAGCACAACTCGATC
>DASTOZ010000390.1:0-4603 GCA_035762365.1 Pyrinomonadaceae bacterium
TTCAGCGATCGATCGAGCGTCGCCGTACTTCGTTTCGCGGAGACAGCGAGGCTGGAGCTCCCGTTTACGAAGGACACCGAAGCCGCTCGCTCAGCGTTCAGGTTCCGCGCGATACGAAACCAGCGCACCGCGCTATTCGACGCCGCCGCGCACGCCCTCAACGCTTTCGACGATCTGCCGCCGGTTCGCGCGGAGCGCCGCATCGTCGTGCTCATCAGCGACGGGCTCGACAATCAAAGCGCGATCAGGCCCGACAGCGTCATCAACGTCGCACTCGAGAAACGCGTCTCGTTCTATGTGATTCACCTGCCGCTGTTCGAACCATACGACGGCGGGCTCGCAGTGCGCCGCCCCGCGAAAGGCTTTCGCGACCTCGCGGAGAAGACGGGCGGCAAATACTTTCTCGCCGGAAACGCCAAATCCGCACTGACGCCGAAAACGCCCGACCTGACGCCGATCTTTCAGGCAATCGAAGAGGATTTGAAAAGTCAGTATCTTCTGGGTTTCTATATAGCTGAATCAGCGCGGGACGATCGACGACACTTTTTTTCGGTGACCCTGAACCCGGAAGACATCAAATATTCGATCTGGGGCGGTCACTTTTCCCGCACACAGGAATTCACAATCAATCTGCCTCGACCTAAATGAGACTAATCAAACGCGCGCTAATCAGTGTTTCGGATAAAACGGGTATTATCGACTTCGCTCGCGAACTCAAACAATTCAACGTCGAAATCATCAGCACCGGCGGAACCGCAAAGTCGTTGCGCGAGGCCGGAGTCGACGTCCTCGACGTCTCCGACATAACGGGATTTCCGGAGATGATGGATGGGCGAGTCAAAACTCTGCACCCGCGGGTTCATGGCGGACTGCTCGCACTGCGCGACAATCCCGAGCACGTCGCCGCAATGGAGCGAAACGGGATTCAGCCAATCGATATCGTCGTCGTGAATCTCTATCCGTTCGCGCAAACGATCGCACGCGAAGGCGTCACGCGAGAAGAAGCGATAGAACAGATCGACATCGGTGGTCCAGCGATGATTCGTTCGGCCGCGAAGAACGCGCACGACGTCGCCGTCCTCGTTTCTCCGGATCAATACCAAAGCGTTGTCGCCGAGCTGACGACGAACAACGGCTCGCTCTCACTCGCAACGCGCGAACGTCTCGCGCAGGAAGCGTTCGCGCAAACCGCGCAATACGATTCGATCGTGAGCTCTTATCTCGGCGGCGACACAGGTTTGGTCCTGTCTCTGAAAAAGACCGCGGATCTACGATACGGCGAGAACCCGCATCAACAGGCCGCGCTTTATCAAACCGCCGATGGCGGCGGAGTGGCGAATGCCGAGTTGCTGTCCGGCAAAGAGATGTCGTTCAACAACTACGTCGACGCCGACGCCGCCTGGCAACTCGTCTGCGACTTCGAAACGACGACCTGCGCAATCATCAAACACACGAACCCTGCGGGTGTCGGACAGGGAGACACCGTCGCCAGCGCTTATCAGCGCGCACTGGCGACTGATCCGGTTTCCGCCTTCGGCGGCATCGTCGCGATCAATCGCCCGGTCGACGCGGCTGCCGCGCAGGTGATCACGAAGATCTTTACCGAAGTGGTCATCGCTCCGGGCTACGACGCCGATGCCTTGCCGATACTTCAGGCGAAGAAAAACCTGCGCGTGCTGCGCATGAACTCGGTCGAACCGGCAAACGGTCCCGAATACAAGCAGATCAGCGGCGGCATGCTGGTCCAAACACGCGATCAGCATCAGCTCAAGCGGGAAGATCTCAAGGTCGTTACCGAACGCCAACCCACCGACGAAGAGATTCGCGCGCTGATGTTCGCCTGGACAGTCTGCAAGCACACAAAATCAAACGCGATCGTCTACGCACGCGACGGTCAGACGGTTGGGGTCGGCGCCGGACAGATGTCGCGCGTCGACTCGGTGCGCATCGGAGCGATGCGCGCGCAACTACCCGTCGCGGGATCCGTGCTGGCATCCGACGCTTTCTTCCCCTTTCGCGACGGCCTCGACGAGGCGGCGCGCCACGGTATCACGGCTGTAATCCAACCCGGTGGCTCAGTTCGCGACGACGAGGTAATCGCTGCCGCAAACGAGCATGGTCTGGCGATGGTCTTTACAGGTGTGAGGCATTTCAAACACTGATATTATGAGCACCAACATGGCTGACAACGAAAACTCAATCCGTTGCCGCTTCTGCGGCCAGCGAAATCAAATACGCACAGAAGCGGGCGACGCGCGCTGTGGCCGCTGCCGGCTGCCGCTCTCCGATGCGCCGCACAAGAAGTTTGCCCATCTTGACAAGGACCAGTACATCCATCCCGACGATCGTCGCGCCCTCGCGGCGTTGCGGGCGATTCCCGGGATCGACTCGGCGCTGAAGAAACTTCTCGCGGTGACCGGCGAGTCTGCGATTCGCGTGATCTTCACGGCCAGCGCCGTGAAAGTTACGCCGACACAATGTCCCGACCTGTACGCGAAGCTTCAAATCGCGTGCACCACACTCGGCGTCGACATGCCAGAGCTGTTCGTCCAACAGAACCCGATCGTCAACGCGTTCACCGGCGGTGTCGAACGCCCGATCATTGTGCTGTATTCACAATTGATCGAACGCTTAACTGACGAAGAAGTGCTCGCAGTCGTGGCCCATGAAGTTGGTCACATTCATTCCGAACACGTGCTGTACCTGACGGCGGCGCGGCTGATTGAGTTTCTCGCAAAGAGCGCGGTAATGGCGTCGCCGCTGACGTTCATCGTGAAGGAACTGTTGACGATGAGCATGCGTGCCGCACTGCTTGCCTGGGCACGTCGCGCCGAACTGTCGTGCGATCGCGCGGCGCTGCTCGTGACGCAGGACGCAGACGTGATTGGCCGCACGATGATGAAACTGAGCGGCGGCACCTTCGCTTCTCGCGTCGATTACGATCAGTTTCTCGCGCAAGCCCGCGACTTCCAGAAAAACTACGACGAGAAAGCGCTCGATCGTTTCTGGGCCGACGTCATCACCTCGGGCCTGAGTCATCCGTTCCCGGTCTGGCGCGTCTCCGAGATCCTCCAGTGGGTTGAAAGTGGTGAATACAAGGCGCTCATCAACGCACCGGAAAGCGCAGCCGCGTAACCACAAAAGGCACAAACAAAGACGCAAAAACGCACATAAAAGCAAACAGACATGCTTGAAAACAAAAAGGGAATCATCTTCGGAGTCGCCAACAAGCGCTCGATTGCCTGGGCCACTGCACAGGCGCTCCACGAAGCGGGCGCGAAACTCGCCTTCACTTACCAGGGCGAGCGTCTGAAAGAAAACGTCGAAAGCCTGACCAGCGAAGCGATGCCCGACTCGTTGCTGCTGTCGTGCGACGTCACGAACCAGCAAGAAGTTGACGAGACGTTCCGCAGAGTCGGCGAAGAGTTTGGCCGACTCGACTTCCTGATTCACAGCATCGCCTTCGCGCCGCGTGAAGCGCTGGGCGGCGAGTATCTCAACACGACGCGCGAGGCGTTCTTAACCGCGCTGGAGATCAGCGCGTACTCCCTGCCGCAACTCGCTCGCGCCGCCGCGCCGTTGATGACCGAAGGCGGCAGCATTGTTTGCATGTCTTACTACGGCGCCGAGAAAGTCGTCGCCGGTTACAACGTGATGGGTGTGGCCAAAGCGGCGCTCGAAGCCAGCACTCGTTACCTCGCAAAAGATCTCGGCCCGCGCAACATTCGCATCAACGCCATCAGCGCTGGGCCTATTCAAACCCTTTCCGCTCGTGGAGTCGCCGACTTCAGCACGATGCTGAAACATCACGCCGAACGCGCGCCGCTCGGCCGCAACGTCGACGCACGCGAGGTCGGAAACACCGCCGTCTTCCTTTGTAGCTCGATGTCCTCCGGGATCACCGGCGAAGTGATCTACGTCGATTGCGGCTACAGCATCATGGGTATCTAAGATGGCGAAGAAGGGCGACGAAGAAACCACCAACCGCGGCAATCCGCAATCCCCAAAAACAACGCAGGACGAACAGCTACTCGAAAGCCCTCGGCCTGACGAGTTTACGCACACCGATCCCTGGCGCGTGTTCAGAATCATGGGCGAGTTTGTAGAAGGGTTCGACGAACTCGCATCGCTGAACCGCGGCATCTCGATCTTCGGCTCAGCACGTTCGAAACCGGACGATCCCGATTATGCCGCAGCGCAGGAAACAGCGGCGCTGCTCGTCGCCGAAGGCTACGCCGTAATCACTGGCGGTGGGCCAGGCATCATGGAAGCGGCCAACAGAGGCGCGTTCGAAGCCGGTGGAATCTCCGTCGGCTGCAACATCGAGTTGCCGTTCGAGCAGCGGCCCAATGCCTACCAAACCAAGAGTCTCACGTTCAAATACTTCTTCGTACGCAAGATGATGTTCGTGAAGTACAGTCTTGGCTTTGTCATCTTTCCCGGAGGCTTCGGAACCCTCGATGAACTGTACGAGGCGTTGACACTCATCCAGACGAGGAAGATCCGCAACTTCCCCGTAATCCTGTTCGATTCGCGTTACTGGAGTGGTTTACTGAACTGGATGCACGACGTATTGCTGCCGGAAGGAAAAATCAGCGAGATC
>DASTOZ010000391.1:0-3518 GCA_035762365.1 Pyrinomonadaceae bacterium
CGGAAGCGTGGGAAGTCGTGCGCGGCCGCGGAGTCGAGTTCAAAGGCAACCAGGACGTGCGGCTCACGATTGATCGCACGCTGCAACAGACGGCCGTCGATCTTTTGAAAGGAAAGCATGGCGCGATCGTCGTCGTGAATCCACAAAACGGCGAAGTGCTGGCGCTGTACAGCGAGCCTTCGTACAGCCTTGCCGAAGTCAACGACGAAACCACGTGGATCCGTCTCGAGGCAAACGAACGCGATCGACCGCTCGTCAGTCGTGCACTCGGCGCTTACTACATTCCCGGTTCGACGTTCAAGACAGTGACGATGATTGCCGCGTATCTCGCCGGGGAGCAGGACACGGAGTTTACGTGCAGCGGCGGTGGTTACTACGCCGCGCCTGGTGCGAACGTGATCTTCGATGACGGTGGTCCGGGCGAAGTACACGGAAAGATCGGCATCGATCAGGCGTACGAAGTTTCCTGCAACCAGTACTTCGCGCAGATGGGCGTGAGGCTTGGACCAGAACGTCTCAAACGCGCCGCGCAATTGCTCGGCATCGGCGCCTACGACACGCCCGCCCAAGCATTGCGTGGACGAAAGGAGCCGGAGTTCTGGAACGGCAGCAGCGACGCCGTCAAACGCGCACTCGCGCCACGCGAAGCAACGATCGTTACCGGCAAGCAAGTCACGCGATACGACCTCGCGTTGATTGGTTACGGACAAGGCTACGCGGGACAGATGACCCCATTTCAGATGGCGCTCGCCGCCGCGACGATCGGCAACATGGACGGCAAGTTGATGAAGCCGAAGATTGAATTCAACCTGCCGCCGCAGGCGTTCAACCAGGTTCTTTCGCCGGCTGTGGCGGGACAACTGCGCCAGATCATGGGACTCGTCACAGGCGGCCCGAGCGGTACGGCGCGCGGAGTGTTCGCGCCAGTGAAAGCCGCGGGTATCAACACGGGTGGCAAGACAGGCACCGCGCAGAAAGTCGTCCCCGTTTACGATCCGAAGACCGGCCAGCCGAAGACGCGTCACCGGGTCGAACGCGACAACCGCGGCAACATCATTCGCGAGTACGAAGAAGTGATCATGGATGAAGAGCATCCGCGAATCGACGGCTGGTTCCTGTGCATCGCGCCGCTCGAGAAACCGCAACTGGCGATCGCCGTGATCGTCGAAGGCGGTGGTTATGGATCGAGATCCGCGGCGCCGATTGCCGCGGCGTTAGTGATGAAGGCGAGAGACCTGGGGTACGTGAGAGTCAGGTAGCCGCAAAAAGGCACAAGAGGCACAAAAGGCACAAAAGAACAAAAGGAACAAGAAGAGTGTTAGTTAGAAAAAAGAGTGTTAGTTAGATGAAGAATCGCGCGTCGTCACATTTGTTGCTCATACTGGTGATTCTCGGTTTGGAGATCATGGGCTACATGGCCGTCCATCGCGGCGGTCTGCTTCGTGGTTACGAGACGTCGGTGATTGGCGCGGTGCGCGACCTGCTGATGTTTGTTCCAGTGATCATGGTCGCGCTATGGCTCTCACGCGCGAAGCGTTTCTCCGGCAACTGGGTGCTCTACACGACGGCGATTCTGCTGTTTGGTTTCGGGATGCTTATTCAGTACCGGCTCTACAGCGATCCGGAATACAACGCCCGCAACAAAGCCGCGGCGCGTGAAGAGAAGATGGAAGCGCTCCGCATGCGCTACATCATGGAGAACTACGACCCCGTCAAGAAACAAATGATGGGGTTGCCGCCGACACCCGCGCAGCCAATCGACATCGCGCAACTGCCGAAGAAAGAGTCGAACTATTCGCTCTGGAACGCGATCACTTCGAGTTACACCTGGATCCCGATTCTCTCGATACTGGCCTTCGCGATCGCGTATTCATTCTGCGTGCGCGACGGGTTTCTCCTGCTGTTGCAGCGGAATAGTTTCCTGATCGTCCTGCTGACACTATTGCCTTTGGCGGCGGCGGTGGTCACTTCGAGTGCCGGTAAAGCACTCGGCAACATGACGCCCTGGGAACCGTCGAAGATCCCGTTCCTCGTTGGCTTCGCCGGCATATTGACGGCCCGCTACAAAGATCTCGCCGAAACTTACTGGGGCATTCCGCGCGCGCGCGACATCGTGCCGTTGCTCGTGATGGCGATGATGCCGTTCGTTCCCTTCTTCGCGTTGAAAGACTTCGGCCAGATGCTGATCTTCAGCGGCGCGTACACGACGTTGTATCTCGTGGCCGTCCGTCGCTGGCCGCAACTCCTGCTGTTCGTCGGGTCCGTCGTGCTCGTTATCGGCATACTCGTCGTCGGCGCCTTACCGCGAGACATTCAGGAACAGGTGCCGTTGCTGCCGACAATCGCGCGTCCGATCAGCTCTGCACTTCCGGCTCGCATTCAGCAACGATTTCACTTGTGGCTCGATGGATTCGATCCACCGTCGCCGGAAGTTTCCTGGTGGAAACCTGAATACGACGACGCCTTGAGCAAGAACCCGGAGATGAAGGAACTCGCTGCGCAGAGTCCCGCACTGCAAAGAACAGTCAACGTCGACGTTTGGTTCGACAAGTTTGCCTTCCAACCAGCGCAGGCGACCTGGGGAATATCTTCGGGCAGAACAAGCGGGCGCGGGCTCGGACTTGGTTTTCCGGAAGTCATCCCAATCGCCGATTCTGACTACATTTACGCGGCGATTGCCGAGGAAACGGGTCTCGCGGGTGGGGCCATAATCATCCTCGCAGTGATAATTTTTGTGGTCGCTGGTGTTCGCACTTCGCTGGAGTCGCGTGATATGTTTACGAAGCTGTGCGCGGCTGGTCTGACAGCTTTCATAGGATTTCAAGCGTTAGTGAATATCGGCGGTATTCTGCGAGCTTTGCCGATGACGGGCATCACGTTGCCGTTCGTCAGTCACGGCGGGTTCAGTTTGATTACGAGCTTCGCGATGTTGGGGATGTTAATGGCGTTTTCACATCGAAACGCGCGCGATAGGGTGATCGCGGAGATGCCCGAGACGAAGAGTTCCTCTCCCATTAAGCTGGAGGCAGTAGAATGAGCGAAGACAGGAAAACCTTGAAGGTCCAGTCCTCAGCGCTTTCCGACCGCGGTCTGAACGAACGACGTCCCCTCAACGAAGATGCTTTTCTACACGACCCGGAACGATCGGTCTTTGCCGTCGCGGACGGCGTTGGGGGCGCGGAAGCAGGCGAGGTAGCTTCGCAAACTGCGATTGAAGTTCTCGACGAGGCTTTCCGTCATCAAGTCGACGGCGCGGACGTCGAAGACCTGATGGAGCTCGCTATCCAACGGGCGAACGCGTCGATTCACCAGATGGCCCAGGAGCACGCGAAGTTTGCGATGATGGCGACGACGATCGTCGCGCTGCATCTCAAGGACAACATCGCCACGTTCGGACACGTCGGCGACTCCCGTCTCTATCGACTCACACCCGACGGCGTGCTGCATCGTGAAACTGAAGATCACTCGATCGTCGAAGAGGAAGTGCGCGCCGGACGCATGACGCCCGAGCAGGCGGC
>DASTOZ010000392.1:0-2740 GCA_035762365.1 Pyrinomonadaceae bacterium
AACAACTCAACCGAACGGCCCTTGAACCGCCGTCGAAAACTTGCAACGACATCATCCTGCATCCCTCGTCTCGACTTACAGAACTCGCACTTCTCCGCCGCTGTTTCCGGAATCATCGCATTAATCAGCAGCTTCTCCATCGGGACTTGCAGCTCTTCGAGCGACTTCGCGAGATCGATTGTCTCTTCCAGACTCATCCTCTCCGGTATCGCCACGCCGACAAACTCGCACTGCTCGACGTCAGTCAACAACGCCACCACGCGCTTAATGCTCTTCGACAGCGCCACCAATTCTTCAGCCACCTGCGTCGCCTTGACGACGTTTTGATACTTTAGCAGCAGCTTCATGAACGTCCGTATCCACGAAAGCGCCACCTGCGGCAACTCGAGAAAGCGAATTAAATGCCCCGTCGGCGCGGTGTCGAGAATGAGCGAGTCGTAACGATTCTCGTCCAGTAGATCGCTGATCGTGCCAAGAGCAGCTATCTCGTCGATGCCAGGTGGCGTCAACTCGACCAGCTCGCGCATGGCTTCGCGATCGAACTTGATCTCCATCCGCGACGCGCCCGTCAGTGAATCAAACAACTCGTCGGTCCACGATCGATACCGCTGCTTCAAGTCTTCAAACCACTCGCCGGGATCGATCTCCATCGCGTCGAGATTCTCATTCCCGCCAACGCCGCTTTTCAAAGATCCTATCTCTTCACCAAAACTGTCCGACAACGAATGCGCCGGATCGGTCGAAAAGACCAGTAACTTCTTTTTCTTTTCCGCGCGCGCGAGCGACAGCGCGAAAGCAGCCGCGGCAGTCGTCTTCCCAACGCCGCCCTTCCCGCCAAAAATCACCACCTGTTTTGAAATCAGCGGGAATCCGTGTTCCATAAAACATCTCCCACTTCCTTCAACGCTTCGAGCCCACGCACTTCCTGCGCCCGCAACGGCACGTAGTGAAGCTCCATCCCGCGAAACACACGCGCGATCTCCTTCAGCCACTTCTTCTGGCCCAGCACCCGCGCGTGACAGTACTCACACGCGTCGTGCTCCTGCTCGACGCGATTGACAATCAGATCGCGTACCGGCACACCCTGCTCTTTCAACAACTTGAGATATCTCTGCGTCTCGCGAACGCTCATCGCCTCGGGAATCGTCACCAATGAAAAACTCGTCTCCTCCGCGTCGTAAAGCAACTTGCGCACGGACGCAATGCGGTCATTCAAATCACGCAGAAACAACTCCACCTTATCGAGCGGCGCCTTACGTCGCGCAAACTGCTGGATCATGTAGCGATGCTTCTCGCCCATCAGATCGAGCGTCCGCACGATCCGCTCAAACACTTCCGGCAGTCGCAACAGTCGCGACGTATGACCCGACGGCGCCGTGTCGACGACGATCCGCGTGTACTTCCCTGCGCGATCGACTTCACTCAATTCGAACAGCGACATGACTTCGTCCAAACCCGGCAACGAGAGGTTCAGCAACTGATTGATGTCTTCCTCGTCGAGCAACGTCCCGCGCTCCGCTATCTCTGCCAACACTTCTCCGTGCGCGGCGCGAAACCGCTCCAGCGCGAGACTCGCGTCCATCTCGTACGCAAACAAACGCGCGCCACGAAGTTGCTTCACTTCAACCAGCCGATTCCCAATCTTGACGTCGAGACTGTCAGACAACGAATGCGCGGGATCAGTTGAGAAGAGAAGAATGGAATCCGTGCGTTTGGATTTGTGAAGGAGGAATAGCGCGGTGGCTGAGGCAGCAGTAGTCTTTCCGACCCCACCTTTGCCGCCGAAAAAAAGGTAACGTGCGTTCACCCTCGCTCGTGGGGCTCGTGCTCGTCACCGCCCATTTCAATGACGAAGCTCGACGAGTCTTTCGTGTGGACCACCTGGTGCATCAGATCGAGCTGCCGCATCTTGATCGCGCGCAGGCGGGCGAACAGCTCCGCCTCGCGTTCCTGAAACTCCTCGTCGGAGATCTCGTCGAGCTCCTTGCGCATTTGCAGCTCGAGCAACTGCTCCTTGATCACGGTGTCGTCGTTCAACTCCTGATCGGCCATCTTCTGAATCTGGCCCAGGATGAATTTGAAACCGTTGACCGGCGCGAGAAGCAGATCGTCAATCAGAAACATCGCTTCAGCTCGCTACTGCTTCGCTGGCGCCTTCGCCGCGCTCCAGCTTGAGACGGATGTGGACGAAGTTGTATGGGGGCCACGGACCACTGTACTTGAACGAGAGTTTGCCTTCGTACTTCGAGGCGATCTCTTTGACCTTTTGGTCGAACTCGGTTTCACGATCGCGCTCGATCAGAAACGCGGCGTTCATGATCATGCGATCGCCAATCGGTTTGTTGGCGCGCGAGGCAACGGCGACGTCCCGCAGGTGCGAATAGATCTCGCGGATGTACGCATCCGCCTGGTCGGTCAACGCGGTTTCGATCAACCGGCCCAGTTGCATGCGCGCGAAGTAAGTCGAGCCTGTCGTGCGCGAAGTGATCTGTTCTTTGAGGTGGCGGATCTCGTCGTCTTTCTCTTCCAGCTCGGCGGTGACCTTGTCGCGGTCCCAGTTCACCTTGAGTCCGAATTCCACCTTGCCTTCCATCTTCGCCAGCACGTCACGCAGCGCGTCGTAAGTTCCGCGAATCAGTTCGACGATGTCGTCTTCAGTGCGAAACAGCGCGCCGAACGCCATCGGCAACACCGTGAATTCTCGCATGACCGTCTCGTTCACCTGTTCGTGCGCGAACAC
>DASTOZ010000393.1:0-4147 GCA_035762365.1 Pyrinomonadaceae bacterium
CCCTTCCCCGCCGACTGCCGGACGCTTCACCTGCATGCCCGTTCGACTCGAAATGAAAAAGAGCACCTCATGAGGCCCAGCCGGAACATCACGCAATCGGACTACGCCTTCGTTTACGTCCGTCAATTCGCGCACACTGTCCGGCGCGAACGTTGCCGCCTTCGTTGAATCATCGACGCGAGCAAGAAAAACAGCGAGCAATTTCTCGCCGGCGCCGACCGCCGGGACTTTGACGAACCGCGAACTGCTGTCGATCTTCACATGCTCGTAGCGCAACCTGACCGCGGCATGATCGATCTTGACCGTTGGCCCACCGAAAGGCCACCCGCTGCCCAACGTCAAATCAAATCGCAATCCCAACTCTCGCGCCTTCGCGGCCGTGAAACGCAACGCATCGATGAACTCGTCCGACAGATAGGGCAGCGTTTTTCGTCCGCTCGATTCGTCGAGGATCAACGGGTAGACGGGTTGCACCTCGAACCCGCCGATTCCGCCATCCTTCATCAACCGCATTTCTCGTTCGAGTTGCGCCTTTTCGACTGTTGGCCCAAACCACCACCAGCGCATCATGATGCGCGCGTCGTCAGGCGGCGTCGCGAAAGCTGCTTGCAAATCGTCCAGCGGACCGGCGGTAACAAGCCTGACGGTGATCAGCACCAAAAGCAGGACTCTCACGCAACGGCGCAAAGACGCAAAGAACCTCCGCGGCGCGAATCCGGAGTAAGCATTCAGTGTCATGTTTTCTTTACGCCTTTTCCTTTGCGCCGTCGCGTCTTTGCGTGAGAAAACTCAGAAGAAGATCCTGATACCAAACTGAATGTAACGCGGCTGATACGGCTGCGATGCCGCCAGCACTCCAAACCCCGGAGTGAATGCCTGTCGCAGTCGATACAGTTTGAGCCCTTCCAACGTCGTGATGTTGAAAGCATTCGGATTCGTCGTCGCGAAACCTTGCGGCGCCGGCACGCGGAAGAAGTCGACCGGCAGCGCGCCACTCGGCAGCCGACTGTTGATGATCAGGTTGTTGACCTGCGTCAACGTCGCCGTGCGTCCCGGAGTGAAAGCCAACCACGCGTTCAAGTCTGCCTGCGTCAGCAGAGCGTCGTTCGGTAGATTACCCCAACCGACCGGCGTGTTACCCGTGTTGGCGAAACGGAAGTTTGGATGGTTGAAGGCGTTGATGAAGTCGACGCGGAAATTGATCCGCCGTTTCTCATCTTTTCCAAACGGAAACGGGAAATTCTTTTGAATTGAAAAATCGAAGTACTCCTGCATGGGAGCGCGGATGTCGAGCGTTCGTGCCGCATTGCCGAGAGATCCTCGCGCAGGGCGAATGAACGCCGCGGGATTGATATACGGCTCGCAAACCGCGCCTATCGAGCAAGCGCCGGAATAAAGCGGGTTCTTCAACGGCACGCCGGGAATGATGTCGAGCCTGATCGCCCGGTTCGTTCCACCAAGACGATTTGTGTCCGTGATGAACGGAACGAACGGCTGGCCTCCCTGCAAACGGAATATGCCGGATAACGACCATCCACCCAGTACGCCATTCACAATTGCCGGCGCATCAGCCATGAGCGCGCGTCCTTTGCCAAACGGCAGATCGTAGATGAACGTCGAGCTGAAGTTGTGCTTGATGTCAAACGTCGAGAGGGCGCGATCTTCGTTACGCGGCTCGCCATACGACACGTGCTGGCCCAGCGTCGTTGGCGTCGTCAGCGTCCTCGTATCGGGACTCGCGTCTGACGCGTCATCGATCGACTTGCCGTAGGTGTAATTTGCCGTGAAGCTCAATCCGGAACTGAAACGACGCTGCACGTCGACGTACCCGGCATGTCGAATGCTGTTCGCAGAGGGATCGAAGAAGCTTAGAAGATTGTTGAATCCAAAGTAGGGACTGGTCACGCTATTTCGCTGGATAGTCACCACCGCGCCGAGCAGATTTCTTCGGCCCAACGGATCCGCGAACGCAGTTTCCGCATTCACGTTCTGAGCTTCCAGCGCTTCGACGAAGTCGACGTCTTTCGGATTGATGTTTACGAGCGGCATGTAAAGGTGAGTGCCCCTGTTGCCAACGTACGCCACCTCGACGATCGTATTTCGCATGGGCTCAAACGAAACCGAGAGGCTCCAGTTTTGGCTGTAGGGAACTTTGCCGCTGCCTTCGTTGGAGATAGCGAACCCGGGTGTTCCGAGACTGTTCAGAAACACCAGACCATTCGCGTCCGTTCCCAACGCCGTGTGAATCGATCCCGATCCGGAGACAAATGGCGGATTGCCCGAGAGTCTGACCGGCTGGGATGGAATCAACGTTCCTCCCGCCGTCGAACCATTCGCCAGAGTCGACACACCGGTGAACGCGCCGAAGTCAGGGTTTGGAATGCGGTTGTTTCCGGTGAGCGTCAGGTGCGAAAGGCCATAACCGCCACGGACCACCAAACCATGATCCTCGCCCCACTTCATCAGCTTCGGACTCCACGCGAAACCGAATCGCGGTTCGAAGCCCATGTAATCGACGGGTGTTAAGTATCTCGAGCGTCCGCCCTGACCGGAAAAGGCGAACGGTGGAAGTTGAACTGTCGTGGGCACGAAGCTGGGAATCGGCGCATTCGTTGCCACTCCCAACCCCGTCGCAGTCGCGCGCCGTTGCGCGTCCGTCAGCGTTACTGTCCGCGCCAGGTCAGGACGAAACACCCCCTGGAGATCGTTCTTTTCTACGCGTGGATACTGCAAGTTGTAACGCAGGCCAAGATTAATCGTCAGGTTTGATTTTACTTTCCAATCGTTTTGCACGAACGCCGCTATCGCCTTCCAGCGGTAGTCGTAATTCAAAAGCAACGGTCTGACTTGTACCACGTTCGGCACGCCGATCAGCAAACTGGCGAGATTCGCGCCGCCGTTGGCAACGTTCGTCGAACGGTTACTGCTGGTGTTCACGGTGCGAAATTCCCAGCGCCCACCTGACGCGCCGAAGAATGGTACAACATTGAGTCGCGCGTAGTTGAGATCCACGCCAAACTTCCACGTCTGATTTCCGCTGACCCAGGATACGACGTCGTTGATGTTGAAGCGCTCTTCGACGTTGAAGTTGTTCGTCGAACCCGACGAGCCGACATCGCCGAACGCATTGGTCTGGCCGTCCTGACTGATCTGAAACAGCGGCATGCCGCCTGACGTCAGACTGGGCAGTCCCAACTCGTTCGCGAGATTGCGGCCTCCGTTGATGGAAAATTCAGGCGAGAAGTCTTCGCTGAAAACGCCTCGCGTGTAGTTGAGCCGCAGATCGTTGATTAATGTCGGAGAGAAGATCTGGTTGTGAGAAACCAGGTACTGCTTGGCGTCACTGTACGCGGCGGAGTTGCCGTTTACGTCGCTGCCAAATCCTCGCACACCAACGGCCGGCGTCTTCGAATAGCGAAAGTACATCGAAGAGTTGTCGGTGAAACGATGATCGAGCCGCAACGTGTATCGCGTCTCATCCTGTTGCACAAAGCGGCTGACGATGTGGTTGCGTACAAGTCCGGCGCCATCGATGAAATAGTTGTCGCTCGGAGGCGGCATGAACGCGAGTATCTTCGGAGCGGTCGGATCGATGAACGCCGCCGGCACAACATTCAGCCCCGGTATAGGCGACGCATTAACTTCCGGAGTGCACATCGGCTGACCGTTGACGATGGTGGCGCGCGGATCGCCAAACTGGCAGAACTGGAAACTCGTCGCCGGAGTTCGTCCCGGAATGTTGACCAACTGAATTGGAATCAGTTGACCGTTGACGAGCGTGAACTGCTGGTAAATGGCGGCAGGACCAATCGACGACTGGTTGAAACGCGCGGCAACGGCAGCGGGCAACAAGCCGCTGTTTGTGCGAACGAGATTTCTGAAGTCACCCGCTCGCTCTGCGGCAGTTGGCAAGAGCGTCGTTACATCGAGAAAGTCGCGCAACCAGCGAGGCTCGTAAGCGAAGAAGAAGAAGGTGCGATTGCGACCGTCATAAAATGGTTTGGCGCCTTCGCCCGGTCGCGGCAGAAACACTGGACCACCAACCGTGACCGAAACCTGATTGTAACGGCGATTGTTCGGTGTTCGCGGACCCGAGCCGATCGTGTAAGGGAGCGCGTTCGTTACCGGGTTGCGGTGATACCACAGC
>DASTOZ010000394.1:0-4466 GCA_035762365.1 Pyrinomonadaceae bacterium
TGCCGTAGATCGACAGGAACTCACCGCGCGTGACGAACTCATTCACAAACGCCTGCTTGTTTGCATTGATCACGTTCGGATCCAGTGCGTTGTTTACAACGATGCCGTTGGAAACGGTCGCGCGGTCGCGAGTGAACTCGCTTTGCGTGGTCGTATCGCCGCCGAACTTCGGCATGCGGTCGAGCGAGCCGCGATAGACTCGCAGCACGAAGTAGCTGGTGTTCGCATGTTCTGGCGAAAGGAAGAAGGCAGCGCTCGTGTTTGCTCGCTTGCGCTCGATGCACTGGGGTTCAGTTTCACCGGCAAACCGGTTCGCCGGATTGCTGCACATCGTAATCTCGCCGGTCCAGTGGTCCCAGCCTGGTCCATCCGGTTCACGGCCGAGGAAGTCTTTGTACTGCCAACGCACAAACTCGCGTGCATCGTCAATCGGATTTGCGGGTGGCGCCGAGAACGACACGGTGAAATTCAACGTCTTCACCGTGGTTCCGGAGTTCTTGAACGTGAACGTGTAGTTGCCTGCCGCGATGTTGCCCAGATCGTAAATCTGCGCAGTGTTGGTTAAAACTTGCGCGGACGGGCCGTTGTTCTTTTCAACCAGCGCGTCGACGGTGAAATTGCTGCCGGCCTGCACGGGAGTGCCCCAATTGGCCACGCGGTAACCCGCATCCGGGAAGTTCAACTTCACGTAGATCGAGGTGCGGCCGTCAATGGTCCAATTCTTCAACTCCACCTGATTTGCGTTGAGCACCGTCGGCGAGAACGAAACGCCACAGCCGTTGATGGCCCAGTTGAGCGTAACGGAACCGATGTCACCACCCGAACCGGCGTTATTGTAACCGTCGACGGCGATGCGATAGGTGGTTCCGGCTGTCGCCTGAAACGAGACTAAACTCGTCTTATCGTTTTGACCGACGTCATCGTGTTTGCCGACGACACTCAGCGAATTAACGGCGTTTCCAGTGTAAACGCCCAGCACCGTGTCGAAGCTACTGCCGGCGGTCGTGACTTGAGCCGACCCGCTAGCCGGCGCCTGCCACTGGTACCAGATCGAGCGTGAGCTGGAAACGTCATCGGGCGAGTGAATCGGCTCACCGCTTTCACGCGTCGCGCCGAGGTTGGTGCCGTTCGCAGTTCCGGCACAACCGGTGATCGTTTGCGCGGCGGAGAAATTGTCGTTTGGGGGCGCAGGTGGCAGTGGGGCAATTATCGAACTGTATCCGAAGATATCGATGGCCCTTAAATCGTTGTCGGTTATGTCGCGCTGCGTTCCGGACGGAATCTTCGGATCCATGATGCCGATGAACACGCCACCGTTGAGATTCGCAAACCGCCAGTGACTCGATTGATTGCCGTCCGCGTTATTCTGAAAGTTGCCGGATTGTGGGCCACCATCTGATAGCCCTAATTCAGTGGTAATACCCGGATAAAAAAAGTACTGTGAATTCGCTGTCGGGCCGCCGGCGGTCATTATCCGCTGCGCGGACGTAAAGCTCTGGTCCGTCGTACCGCTGCGGAACCGATAAAGGTCCAACATTGCCGGCGTTGCGGATCCCTGTGTGTTGCCGCTGCGCGAAGTGAACCCGAGGGCATGGCCGATTTCGTGGGTGACGACTGCCTCGAAATCGAATTGTCCAATGCTGATACCGTTGCTTCGATCAAAATCGAAACTGAAATTCGAGTTAAAGCCGATGCGCGGAGGACTGTCGTCGGGCGTTGCCGTGGCGGGCAGAAATCCAATGGCGCGAGCAATCGATAACGATACGGATACGGACGTCGCGGGTCCCAAATCAGTAGGAACAGCAGTCGCCGGAAGTGCATTGTAGACGACTTGTTCGGCTGCGTTGCTAGCACCCGCCAGAAGTCTGTCTCGGACCTCGTTGTAATTAAAAGTGCTGCTACTCGAGGTGGTTTGCCCAAGAACGCCGCTTGCATACGGAGTAGGACTGTCGAAAAAGTTGGGCCCGAAATCGGCCTGTATATAAAGGGTAACCGGGGCGATGATGCGAGCTTCCCATGCTTGAGCGGCCCTGATGAATGCAGCCTTGGCCGCCGGATTTGCTTCCAGCTTATCGGTGGCCAGCAGGTTGATTGTCAGATGACCGGGCTCCGCGTTCTCGGTGCTCGCGAGCGCGTTAAATTCCAGGTGATTGATCTGGTGCAGGTTCTTCGGCTCGATCTTCTCGAGTTCCAAAGCTTCGGAGAACGTCGCCTCGCGGCAGACGATGTCGCCGTTCTCGTCGATATAGACAATGAAGTGTTCGTTTCCGCTGTCTGAGCTTTTTGCCTGGACGGCAGTCAGTGGGCCCGGAAAACCTATGAAGATCGCGAGAACCAGGATTAGGGCGAGCGCGCTTCTATAATGCAATTTTCGTTTCCTCAAACTAAAAGTGGGTCAGGAATGAGTGGTCCGCGGGGCGAAAGCCCCAACATCATAACGTCTGCGCCGACAGCACGTCCAGATCGGCCGTGCTATCGGTGCTTTGGCCGCGTGAATGGTTGCCCAATGACTTTATTCTGGGCCATTTTTACGGCGCACCAAACCGGGATCGATACTCTGGCGACTTGATAAATGCGAGCACCATTTGCGCGTCGACCCAGTTGCCGAACTGGTTCAACTTCCCTAACCAGAAGTTGTAACCACCATCGTCCGGATCGCGCAACAGATACCCGAAATACTCCATCTGCACAAACGCCGCGTTGAAGAGGTTGTCGTAAAACGCTTTCCCGTAATTGGTATTGAAGACAAGGTGGCCATCGGTGATCGTCGTCGTGCCGTCGACGACTTTGAATAACACGCTGGCGCGCGTCTCGCTGCCGCCGTTCAATCCATCAATCAACGCCTGCCGCTCTCCGGCGGTCGGCTGAACCTGGGTCGTTTGAAACAGCTTGTCGACGTACTGGGTATTGTTCAGCGGGTCGTACAACTGCCGAAACTCGAAACGCGTAACAAATTCGTTCACAAACGCTTGCTTGTTGGCGTTGATGATAGTCGGCTCGAGATGGTCGTTGACGACAATGCCCGCCCCGACCGTTGCCGCATCACGCGTGAACTCATTTCCAACACCCAACGCGCCACCAAAGTGCGGCATGCGGCCAAGCGATCCACGATAGACTCGCAACACAAAGTAACCCGTGTTCGAAAACTCCGGCGACAGGAAGAACGCGGCGCTCGTATTCGCCCGCTTGCGCTCGATACACTGCGGTTCAGTTTCACCCGGGAACCGGTTCGCCGCGTCCGTGCACATCGTGATCTCGCCCGTCCAATGGTCCCAACCCGGGCCATCCGGTTCGCGTCGCAGAAAGTCCTTGTACTGCCAGCGCACAAACTCACGCGCGTCGTCAATCACATTTGCGGGTGGCGGCGTCGCGCTGACCGTGAAGTTATGGACCTTCGCAGTCGTTCCCGAGGTCTTGAAGGTGAACGAGTAATTGCCCGGCGGCAACAGTCCGAGGTCCCAGATCTGTGCGGTGTTACTGATCGCCGGAACATTCGCGCTGTTCGAATGTTCGACCGCGGTATTGACCGTAAACGCATTGCCAGCTTGCGATGGATTGCCCCAGTCGACAACGTGGTAACCCGCTTCCGGAAAGTTGAGCTTCACGTAGACCGACGTGCGTCCGTCGATGGTCCAGTTCTTCATCTCGACCTGCGGTCCACTCAACGTCGCCGCACTCACTGCGCCGCGGAGTTGGTAGGTAACCTGGCGCGCATTGGTCAAACTCAGATCTGTATCCTTGGACGAGTGCGAGGTGATGACGTAAGGATCGTGAGCACCGCCACCGAGACCTACAGTCGGACGTAGGTTTGCATTGGTAGCTCCGTAGCGCGATTTGATCGTGCCGTCGGTGTTCAATTCGATTTCGAAGTCGATAGGCGTCGCGCCCGGTTTCGATAGACCCTGGCATTCCACACCGTCGAAATTGCACGGCACGCCCTGCCAGCGGAAGATAATTCGCGTCGCGCTCGGACGAACCACATAAATTCCCGCGTCCGGACGTTGCGGTGATCTGGTGAGATCGAGATCGTCCCAAAGCCCCGCAATCATCTTGTAGCCGCCCAGTTGAGTCGGAAAGCCGGGCGAGTCGTCCGCGGTGTTCACATTTCCCGGCGGCAGGTCGCGCGTTGGCGGATCTGAGAAGAAGATGTTGCCGTTCGACGACAGGATCATCTCCGTGAAGTTGTTGCCGAAGAATGGGAATGTGAACGGCAGTGCGAAGTCTACATAAATATCGTCGCCGTTTACGTCGATGACGTCGCCGCCGCTCGAGAGCGGCGCCGGATCGCCGACAATCGGTTCGTAGGGATCGCTCGCCGTCGCGGCAACTGCTACCGCCAGTTCCGCGTCGCTCTGGTTACCTCTGTTGTCGTACGCACGGACGCGGATCTTGCCAACTGTGTGACGAAAAGGAATTGAGACATCAGTCGTCTGCGGTGTTCCCGGCGCCGCAGGCAACACGCCCCT
>DASTOZ010000395.1:0-7048 GCA_035762365.1 Pyrinomonadaceae bacterium
TGGAACGACCGCTTGAGGCTGAGGGGCAACCATCGCCGCGTTAGGGTTCGCAAACTTGGCATAGCTTCAGTCGAACAACTTATCTCCTTTTCCCATTGGATGACGTCCTTCCCAATGGACTCACGCTAGCGCCTGTGCGAGGTCAATGGAAACTGACTTCAATAATCTTCCTTCCCAATTAGACCCAGGCTAGCGCTTCCGCGAGGTCAATGGAAAATGATTAAGCCAAATTAACCGCGTCGCGGTCAAAATGGCCGGGTGGGCCGTTAAACTGACCGTCCAAAAAATCCGCACCACTCTCAATTCCCTCACAAAACCCGTTGGCACACGAGTAGCTTAACGTCGCTGTGCGGGCCGTGCGACCCCAGTAACTTCTTGCCCTCTTCTGCAACCCCGAAGATCCCGACCAGCACGTGCCCGCCACAACGAGCATGTTTCTAAACAGCGACAATTCGATCTCCCGCATCGCCCGCAAGCTGTGGCCGCTTCCCGTCTTCGTGATCCCCGCCGCACTGGCAATCTCTCTGCTCGCCCCTGGTCTACTTGGATCTCGCCTGACCGAGTTTGTCGTCTTCTTCTCTCTTGCCCAAGTCATTATCAGCGGCCTCGTCTGGTTCGCCTGGAAAAGCAGTCGCGAACAACTAACCGGCGTCAAGCTCGAACTCTCGAGCCTGCAGGAAATCGTCGACGTCTCGCGCGACGCAATCATTGGCGTCACCACTGAAGGCGTCATCATGAGCTGGAACCGCGGCGCTCGCGCGATCTACGGCTACACCGCGAAAGAAGCACTTGGCTCCCCAATATCGATGCTGTTCGACAACCGCGGTGGACTCGAAGCTACCTCGCTGTTCGAAAAAGTCTCGCGTGGCGAGAACGTCACGCAACACGAAATGGTCCACCTGAAAAAAGGCCGCACGCCAATCGACATCTCGCTGACGATCTCACCGATGATGGACGGCAAGTCGATCACCGGCGCGTCGGTCGTCGCGCGCGACATCACTGAACGCAAGCGGGCCGCAGGTTCGATGGCCCAACAAGCCGCGGCGATGAAAGCGTCGATGGACGGCATGGCCATCATCGATCACGGCGGCGTTTGTATTTACATGAACGACGCCTACGCCAAGATCTTCGGCTACGCAGATACCGGGCGTTTGATCGGCTCGAGCTGGGAAATGTTCTTCTACGATGAAGAACTGAACCGTCTCAAAGAGCAGATCATGCCCGCCGTCTGGCGCGACGGTTCGTGGCGCGGCGAAGCGATCGGACTGAAACTCAACGGCGGCACGCTGCCGTTGGAAATCTCGATCTCGAGTGTCGACGGCGGCGGACTGGTCCAGGTCGTGCGCGACATCACCGAACGTAAGAAGATCGAAGAGACACTCCGCAACACGTCGCTGAAAGACGACTTGACCGGCCTATTCAATCGGCGCGGCCTGCTGAAACAAGCAGCGCCGTACTTCGATTTCGCGCGCCGTCAGAAAGAAAGCCTGCTGCTGCTCTTCATCGACCTCGACGGCATGAAGAAGATCAACGACGAGTTTGGACACAACGAAGGCGACGTCGCCCTCGTCAAGACTGCTGAGATACTCAACCGCAGTTTCCGCAACTCCGACATTATCGCGCGACTCGGCGGCGACGAGTTTACCGTGCTGGTCACGGATCGCAACGCCAACAAAGACGAAGCGATCAAACGTCTCAACGAGAACCTCAAAGCCTACAACAAGTCGGAGAAGCGCGGCTTCAAGCTGGCTTTTAGTATCGGTGTCGCGCAGCTCGAGCCCGAACGCATGACGTGCTTCGAAGAGCTTCTCGAACAGGCCGACCAGGCGATGTACGAACAGAAACGCATGAAGCGACGTCGCGCCGCAGAGCGAGGACACGGCAAGAAACTGCGCGCCGCTACGGCTGCGACGATCACGGAATCGCAGTTCGCGCCCAAGTCGATCCCGTTTGCGCTGTCGTCGAATTCAAAAGCGCAGGGCGCGAGTCATGGGACGTTCGACAACGCCGCGATCGGCATGGCCGTGGTTTCGGTCGACGGCAGTTGGCTGCAAGTCAACGAAGCGCTGTGCAAGCTGCTTGGTTATTCCGAGCAGGAATTGCGGGCCACCAGTTTTCAACGTCTGACACACCAGGAAGACCTCCGTCAGGTGCGCTCGCACATCCAGCGCGTGCTCGAAGGTTACATCCCGAGTCACGAACAGGAAAAGCGCTACATTCACGAACAGGGCCACACGGTTTGGGTGCTCTGGCACGTGTCGCTTTTGAAAGATTCTGAAACCGGTACGAAGCGGCTCTTCTTCCAGGTGCAGGACATCAGCGATCGCAAGAAGGCCGAGGAGAAACTGACGCAGGACACGCTAACCGGAATGCCAAACCGCGCGCGCTTTCACGATCTGATCAAGTTGCGCGTGGCGCGCAAACCGTCGAACAAAGATCGGCAGTACGCGGTGCTGCTGCTCGACGTCGATCGCTTCAAGCTGGTGAACGACAGTCTCGGCAATGCGAGTGGCGATCAGCTCCTGATCCAGATCGCGCAGCGCGTCAAGACCTGTTTGCGCCAGGACGATGTGCTCGGCCGTGTTGGTGGAGACGAGTTCGCCGTTCTGCTCGACGACGTTACCGGTGAGGAAGAAGCATGTTCGGTGGCGACACGCATTCAACAGGCGCTGGCGATTTCCTTCAACCTGCTGGGCCAGGAAGTCTACACGACGATGAGCATCGGCATTGCGATCGGCGGTGGTCATGGCGATCAGGTTTCAGACATTCTGCGCGACGCGGAAACCGCAATGCATCGTGCGAAAGACTGCGGCAAGGCGCGTTACGAAGTGTTTGGACGCGACATGCACGGCGAGTCGATGAGCCGTTTGAAGATGGAAACCGACCTGCGAAACGCTTGCGAACGCAACGAGCTGTTTGTCGACTATCAACCGATCGTGTCGCTCGAGAGTCGCACGTTGATCGGGTTCGAAGCGCTGGTGCGCTGGCGGCATCCGGAGTTTGGACTTGTGCCGCCGAAGGATTTCATTCCCGTTGCTGAAGAGACAGGGCAGATTTTAACGATCGGGCAGGTCGTGCTCGAGTCCGCGTGCCGGCAGGCGCGCTACTGGCAGGAGAATTATCCTGCGGCGCCGCCGTTGTTCGTGAGTGTGAATTTGTCAGTGAAGCAGTTCACGCAACCGGGGCTCGTCGAAGATATCGCGCGGCTGTTGCGAGAGTTTGAGTTGCCGCCGCGGTGTTTGAAGCTCGAGATCACGGAGTCAGTTTTCAGCGACAACATCGAAGCGGCAGTTGGGTTGTTGACGCAGTTGCGCAACCTCGGTGTGCAGTTGAGTATCGACGACTTCGGCACGGGGTATTCAAGTTTGAGTTATCTGCAGCGTTTTCCGATCGACACTTTGAAGATCGATCGTTCGTTTGTGACGCAGATGATGGAGAACGAAGAGAATTTGGCGATCGTGCGGACGATCGTTGCGTTGGCCCAGAACCTTGGGATGGACGTCGTCGCCGAAGGTGTTGAGACTGAGGATCAGTTGATGTTGTTGCGGAAGCTCGAGTGCGAACACGGGCAGGGATATTTATTCTCAACCCCGCTCGGCGACGGGCAGTTGGACCAGTACATTGCCAACGGGCAGCTTAAGGTCGTTGAAGAGGAGGCCACTGCGTTAGTTGCATAACGCTAGTGCGAGTTCAGCGATAGAAGAGATCCTCTTGATTCTTTTCCCATTGAACTCCCGCATAACGCTACTTGATTTTATACAGATCGCGGCCAGCGTTCTTGACGATTAAGGTATCGGGATCGGTGGTCTCGTAGTCGAAGGTGCGGTAGTCAAGATACCCAAGGTTCACGCGCCGGCAGGTTTCTTCGTCGATACCAGTCGCCATCGTAATACGGTAACGAGGCACAATGTTACCGTCTGCATCCGTTCTCCCCGCATAGGCCACGTGGGCCAGGTGGGCGGCTATACAAAGGTTCTCCCGAAGCTCTTGTGAAACTCCCAGCATGTCGCGCACGACTTCGAGCGGCGCATAACCATACTTCTCTATCAGCGCGCCATGCGTCTCTGAAAGCTTATCCAAATGTGGACCAACAATGATCAGCTCGCCGCCGTCCTCGACGACCGCGCCCAATTTGTAACTCGCCTTTCCTCCAACCCACAGTTCGTCGTAATGGGGATCGAGCAACGCAATCACCCGCTTGTACTTCCGCCCTGTGTAGCGGATGTGCGCCTCGCGACTGACAGCAGCGGCGCGCCGGAAAGCATCCTGGATATTCCCGGTGAAGAGAGCATGAGTGACCAACTTCCCATCATCGCCACGCGAGACGACGGTGTTCAGAGAAATGATTCGTGCCGGCACGAGCTCGACAGCCGCCTCGATCAATTTACGCGTCGGTGTCTCGACCTGGCCGATCGTATTTTCGATGCCGGCTAGCGCGCCCAGCCAGTGAGTAGTGTGGGTTAACTCCGGCCCCGCAACGCCTGGAAAGAAATACTTGGCGCCGCCCGCAAACCCCGCGACTTCATGCGGCACAGTCGCACCAAAGACCAGCACCGTATCGTAAACTCCCGCCTCGAGTAGACGATTGATCGTGACCGGAACAGCGCGATCGATCAAACCACCCGTAAGCGAGCTGACCGTCTCCACGCTCAACTCTCCGAGCGTAACGATCTCATCAGCGCTGTCCCAACGATGATCGAATATCTGCCCTGCAAAATCAGGCAGACCAATCTTCGCGCGCTTCTGCGCGTCAGTCATCGGCGGGTGCGTGCCTTGCGCGACAAGCGCGTCAAAGGAGGCAACTCCACGCTCCATCAGAAACTCGTTGGCAATCGGGAAAAGCAGGTCGGTGTTATCGTCGCGGGTCTTATCGGGGATGATCGCCAGAACTCGTTCGCCGGGTTCGATGACATTCAGCGCTTCAACGATTATGTCGCGGATCATCGTGCCTCATCTGGCGAGCCAGCCACCATCGACGACGAGCACATGCCCGTTGACGTAATCGCTCGCCCGCGACGAAAGAAACACCGCCGCGCCCGCCACGTCCTCCGGTTCACCCCAGCGAACAGCAGGAATTCGTTCGAGGATCTGGCGGTTGCGAGTCTCATCAGCTTGTAACGCTGCCGTGTTGGCCGTGCGCATGTAACCCGGCGCGATCGCGTTGACGTTGATCCGATGTTTGGCCCACTCGTTCGCCAGCGCTTTCGTAAGTTGGGCCACGCCGCCTTTCGACGCCGCGTAAGCAGGGACCGTGATGCCGCCCTGGAATGAAAGCAACGACGCGATGTTGACGATCTTGCCGCCGCGTTCGCTCTCGATCATGTGCTTTCCGGCGAGTTGACACAGATAAAAGACGCTCGTGAGGTTCACTTCCAGCACCGCCGCCCAATCGACGTGCGTGTATTCAACCGCGGGCGCGCGACGAATGATGCCGGCGTTGTTGATGAGAATGTCGAGACGTCCAAAACGATCGAGCGTTTGCTCCACGAGACTGCGCGGAGTCTCAGGTTGAGCGAGATCGCCGGTGATGCCGTGCGCGACACCGCCCGCCTGAGTAATCGACTCGCAAGTTGTTTGAGGAGAATGACTGTTGCCGTGACACGCGACCTGCGCGCCGGCCTCGGCAAGTGCGATAGCGATAGCCGCGCCCAAACCGGTTGAGGCCCCGGTTACAAGCGCGACACGATCATTAAGCCTGAATAAATCCACTGATCAGAGAAAGTCTTCCCGCACGGGCGTAAAAAAGTCTAACAGCACCACCTCTTCATCCATCATCGTCGCACCGTGCCAGCACTGCGATGGAAAATGTAGCACATCGCCGGCCTTCGCGATCTGTTCCTTGCCTTCGATGAAGAACCGCACCTTGCCACGCTCGACGATCGTCATCTGTTCGTGCGGATGATCGTGCTCGGGCGTCACCAGAAACGGCTTGAAACGAAAACGACAGATCATCATCTGATGGCCCACGAGCATCTGGCGCTCGATTCCGTCGGCGACATGCTCGACCGGGATGTTGGACCAGTTCAGGTGGCGGGCCAAACCGTTTGGACCACCACTCGCGGCGTTACCGTTTCCATTCGCGTCATTGGAGGAATTGTTGCACATCTCGGTTCCTCTACTTTTTGTCACTGACCGCTTCGAGTCCCGATCCACCGGCGGCGTACTCCGGTTGCACGTTCACGACGCCGTATAGACGGTCTTCCCCTTCTCTGATCGCCGCCATCATCCAGAGAAAGTTGATCTGCCCGCCGGGCGCCGCCACGTTCGGGTGATAACCCTGCGGCATCAAGACGCAGTCGCCCTCGCGCACGACCTGGACCAGCTCCGGCTTCTCCGGATCGGTGTAGACAAACTGCACGCCGAACGACGGCGCAGGCATGTCGATAAACAGGTACGCCTCTTCGAGTAGTTTGGAATGCTCGTGCGGCGGCCATGACGTCCAGTTGCCGGGTGTCGAGAAAGTGACGCCCGCCATGATCCGGCCTGCTTCAACGTTCGCACCGATCAGCACGTTGAGATCCCTTTCGGCAGGAGGCTTGCCGGCGATCAAATGCAAACGCGGGTTCTCGCGCACTTCCTTGTACGACACAAACTTCAACGGATAGCGTTTCGCCACGGGCGCCGAGACTTCCGCCAGATCGCAGCCGTCGTCGCCTGGTTCGACTTCGATCTCCGAATCGCGCGGCACGTAAACCGCGTCGTACTGGTCCAGTTGAAACGACTCGCTTTCCGCTGTGACCTTCGCGCTGCCCTTGAGACAAATCAATCCAATCTCGTGATCGTTGCTCGAGAATTTCTCTGCCGCATCGCTGGCGTCGAGCGTGATGCGGCCGTAGTGCAGATACCGCACGGCAGTGTCGCCCGGCTTCACCGCGGTGCGACGTCCCTTTCCTTCGTGCGTCTTCGGCACGAAACAAGTCTCAGGCGTGATCGGGTTCTGCGTTATAACTTCCTGGCTCTGACTCATGAAAAACTCCCTCAATATATTTTCGGCTTTAAAATCAATCGGTACTTGAGCGGCTGTTGCGGGCTTACAACGATATCTTTC
>DASTOZ010000396.1:0-3285 GCA_035762365.1 Pyrinomonadaceae bacterium
CGGAGGCGCTCGGTATCGTTTCGGTGACTCACTTCATGAAGGATTTCAAGGAGCGACACGGAATGACACCGCGTGAGTATCAAAAGATAAGAGCGCGACTCAAATAATCTGCACTCCCTTCCTTGCATTTTCTTTTTGTGCCTTTTCGTGTCCGAGTTTTGTGCCTCTTGTGGTTAAAACATTAGCCACTTTCGCCACAAAATAGCCGCTTTCGGCAATTGACCTGGTCCAGTCTTTTCCCTACATTGCCTCTCGCCCCACGAACATCAAAAACGCAATGGAGTTTATGAATGAATTGCCTAACCTCACGGGGTATGAGTGTCTTCTTATGGTTTCTTGTCCTCGCCGGTATTGCACGCGGGCAAACACCTGAAACGATCGTCGCATCGGTGAATGGCGTTCCGATAACGCAGAAACAGGTTGACGATTCGATTGCCACGCGGATCTATCCGCTGCAACAACAGCTCTATGCCATAAGAAAAGCGGCGCTGGAGAATTTGATCGTGTCGCGGTTGCTGGAAGCGGAGGCACTGGCTCGAGGTGTGTCCGTGGAGGAGTTGCGCCGGCAACTGACGCAGGGAGCGATCACAGTGACACGTGCCCAAGTGGATGAGGCGTTTGCGCAGAATGCGTCGTTCTTCGCGTCGATGAGTCCGGATGAAGCACGCGAGCGATTGCGACTGGACCTCGAGAACCAGGCGCGCATGAAGCATTACCGCGCGGGACTCGAGCAACTCCGAAAGAAGTGGGCCATCACGGTGAGTCTCGCGGAGCCTGCGTTCGGGTTGGATGAGGCAGAGTCGCCCGTTCGTGGAGCTGTTGGGAAACCGACGGTGACGATCGTCGAGTTTTCGGATTTCGAGTGTCGCTTCTGTCGCGACGTGCAACCGGCGTTGAAGCAGGTGCTGGAGAGTTACCGTAAAGACGTGCGGCTGGTCTTCAAACACCTGCCACTCGAGGGACATCGGAACGCGGTGCCGGCGGCGCGCGCGGCGTATTGCGCGGGCGAGCAGGACCGGTTCTGGCAATTTCACGATGCGCTGTTTGCGACCGAGAGTATTTCGCCCGGTGCTTTCGATCGCATTGCGTCGGAGATCGGGCTCGGACTGGATCGATTCAAAGAGTGCTTGAGTTCGGAGCACTCGCGCTCGGCAATTATTAAAGACGCAGAGACGGCTCGGAGTTTCCGCATCGACGGTACGCCGAGCTTTCTGGTGAACGGCAAGTTGTTCAAGGGCGCGCTCAGCTTTGCGGAGTTTCAAAAGATTATCGAGCGCGAACTGAACCAAACATCCTCACGAAACTAGGAGATCTTCATGAAACGAATGAAATGGATTTTTATCGTCGTTGCGATCTGCTGCGCGCGCGCGAGCGCGTTACAGCCGGAAAAGTTGATCAGGGAAACTTACGCGAAGCTCGAAACCTACAACGCCGCCGCTCAGGTGCTGGAGAATGAATTTACAAGCAAGCCGTTCAGGACTGACGCGAACCTGCGGTTTGAACTCGGCGACTTTCGCTCCGGCAACATCAAAGAAATTCTCGCGCTACCGTACGCCGGACTGATCACGCTGCCGACCGGCGACATCGTTTCTCTCACTCGCGGCAGTCACTCGCTTGACGGCGGTGCGGAAGAGGCGACGTTTGCGGCAGCGTGGGAGCGTGGCCAGTATGCATCTGTGTTTGATCCGCAATGGACCATCGCCGATGCGTTTCATTTCGAGCCGGAAAAGTATTACGACGTCGTTAGCTACACCTCGTACCAGGTGACGGTTCGACTGGAAGGAAGATCGCGCACGTATCGGGCTCTCGCCTTGTTTCATGACAATACGAACGCGTCGGGCGCCGAAGCGCCGGAGTTTTGGGATGCGATTGTCAATGGAGTTGGGCGTGTCTGGCAGGAGAAACGGCCGCCGTACAAGTCGCCGAACAAGACAACGAGTGCCACACAAACTGAGTTGTCCCTGGCCGCCGTCGAAACGCTTGTAATCGATGAGGATGTTGTGACTGACGAAGGGTCGCTGAATGAGACATTCGACGAGGGAGAAACGTCAGGAGAGACAGCTTCAATTACGGCGCCCCTGCCTTCGTGGTTCAGTGCCGATATCAGCGAACACATCTCAGGCGAACATGGCGGGACGGCTGAATACACGGGTACGTGCACGCCCATAATCGGCGGGCTGCAACGGTGCGCCGTGGTGGTTCGGAACTTCGCCTCGTTCGAGAGCGGGACGCTGGACCATTTGACGCCGTTCTTTTCACACATCGGTTCGAAGGATCTGAAGACAGAGAATCGGACCGGAAGCACGGGAACGACGATCGTGTGCGCCTCGGCGACTGGAGTCGCGTTCTCGACCTGCCTGTTCGGAACTAATTGCGGTACGAACGCGCAGGTCTCGTTGAACCTGGGGATCGGTTCGGCGAGCGCGACCATGACCGGCGGTAATCTCTGGCGCGATGCAAACGCCGAAAACTTTGCGTGCAGTCTTCCGAGTTCCAACTGCAGCGCGCCAAGTCTTACCGGGACTTGTCCGGCCGGAACCACGCTGATATCCGGTCTATGCTGTTCCTCGACGAGTACAACGTGCAGCAAACCATTTGCCAGCAAGTGTTTCATGTACGGAGGCGATTTTGATTTCAATACGTGCACCTGCGATGGCTGTAGCGCCTGCGGCTTGTCGCCGATCGTGATCGACGTCGCGGGTAATGGAATCGAATTGAGTGGCGCCGACGCGGGTGTGGAGTTTGATCTCGATGCGAATGCCGCGAAAGAGAAGTTGGCCTGGACGCTTGCTGGTTCCGACGATGGTTGGCTCGCACTCGATCGTAATGCGAACGGCGTGATCGACAGCGGGGCTGAACTGTTTGGCGACTACACGCCGCAACCCGAGGCAAAGAACAAGAACGGGTTTCTGGCGCTGGCCGAGTTTGACAAGGCTGCGAACGGCGGCAATGGCGATGGGTTGATCGACCAGCAGGACGCGATCTTCAGCAGTCTGCGGTTATGGCAGGATAAGAACCACAACGGCGTATCCGAACCCGACGAGCTTCAAACGCTACCGTCGTTCAAGATCGTGGCGTTGGAGTTGGAGTTCAAGGAGTCGAAGCGAGCCGATCGCTACGGCAACCAGTTTCGCTATCGAGCAAAAGTGAGAGATGCGAGCGGTGGATCCGCGGGCCGTTGGGCGTGGGACGTTTTTCTCGTGTCGCAGTAGGAACTACGTCGATCACGGATCCGCTCTGACGAGTTAGCCGGCGTGACTATTTCTTGAAGGGTGGTAGGGTACG
>DASTOZ010000397.1:0-2582 GCA_035762365.1 Pyrinomonadaceae bacterium
AGGAAGGGAAAATGGAGAAGGCGCGGTCTGCGTTGCTCTACGGCGTCAGCATCCTGCGGCCTCAGGATCGTTTCAACGTAATCTCGTTTGCGGGTGAAGAACATTTGATGGAGAACGGGTTGATCCCGGCAGACGAGAAAGGCCGTCAGCGTGGCGCTGCGTTCGTGAAAGCGCTGAAACCGGTCGGTGGGACAAACATCAATCAATCGTTGCTCGCGTCTCTGCGACAGTTCAGCGACGCCGATCGAGACCGGCCGAAGATCCTCGTCTTTATGACTGACGGTTTGCCGACAGTCGACGAGACCAACGTCAACAAGATCATCGATAACGTCAGTAAAGCGAGCAAGTCGGGCGTGCGTCTGTTCACGTTCGGTGTGGGTTACGACGTAAACACGACGCTGCTCGATAAACTCGCGGCAGACAACGGCGGCACTGCCGATTACGTCGAGCCGAAAGAAGATCTCGAAGTCAAAGTCTCGAACTTCTTTACAAAGGTGAACTATCCGGTCCTCACCGACCTGGCAATCGACATGGGTGGGGCGAAAACGGATCTGATGTACCCGCGCAGCATTCCCGACGTGTTTCGTGGCTCGCAGGTGACGCTGATTGGCCGTTACACCAATACGACCAGCCTCGATGCCGTGAGTTTGCGATTGAGCGGGAAGTCGAGTGGGCAGAGCCACACTTACTCGTACGACAAGCTGAGTTTTCCGCTGCGTTCTGAAGCTAACGAGTATCTACCGCGCTTGTGGGCGACCCGTCGTGTCGGGTGGTTGATGGAACAGGTGCGCACGAACGGCGCCCAGAAAGAGTTAGTAGACGAGATCGTCGATCTCGGGACGAGGTATGGCATCGTCACGCCGTACACGTCGTATCTGGCGTTGGAAGACCAGCGAGTGACCCTTCGTGGCATGACGTATTCTGAGCCGAGCGCAAATGCTGCAAGAAAGACAACGGGCGGATTCAGCAATAGCCGACCGGCGAAAGACGCGGTTAGGAACGCGCCGCCGAGTCTAACCAGTATTATGGTGGACCCGAACGCGACGACTGGCGCCGGCGCAGTCCAACTAAGTCGACAAGCGCGCGATCAACAGGAGTCCGTAAAGCTGATGGAACAACCGCGGACCGAGGCCGTGCGTCGCGTGGCCGAAAAGACGTTCTACCTGATCGACGGTGTTTGGACCGATTCGGAATTCAAACCTGATTCGAAGTTGCCGGAGACCGTCGTCAGTTTTGGCAGCGAGCAATACTTCGCGTTGCTCAAGCAGTATCCAAAGCTGGGGAGTTACTTCTCGTTGGCCGAGCGCGTCGTGGTTGTTTTCGAAGGACGCGTGTACAAAGTTACGGCTCAATGAACCCGCTTCATATCGGCTTCGCCGCCTGATGTGCAGCATGGCTTTGCCTTGCCGGAAGCATCGGAATTAGGGTAAAAATTTTCATAACCATGAACGCCCGAATTTCAATGCTCCGGCTTGCGGCCGCCGGACTGGTCCTCCTGACTGTCATCGGCGCCGCCAATGCACAAAGGGGTTGGGTGCCGTACCGTGTCAATACCGGCGGCAACGATCTCAACACGGTCTACTTTGTCGACGGCAAACGTGGCTGGGTCGGTGGCGACGAAGGTTTCCTGAGTCGCACCGACGATGGCGGCCAAACCTGGGTCCGGCAAACAGTGGCCACCAAAGCTGCTATCAACGATATCTATTTCCGCGACAAAGAGATCGGATTTCTGCTGGCGGGAAACGCGATCTTCGTCACGCGCGACAACGGCACGACCTGGACCAAGTCGCGCACGTTCCTTCCTGAAGAGTTTGAAGGCGCGGAAGTCGAACTCTACAGCGTCCGCTTTTCCAGTAAGAACAAAGGCTGGGTCGTTGGTTCCGTCAGCAAGCGCGAGCGCGTCGTCGATAGTATTCTGGTTTATACCGACGACGCGGGGCAGAGCTGGCGTAGACAGCGTGCACCGAGTCGCCTCGAGCTGATTCATATCGACTTCGTCAGCGACAAGCGAGGTTGGATCGTCGGTGCTGATGGCACTGTGCTGTTCACGCGCGACAGTGGCGAGAGTTGGACGAAGCAGAACACTGGTACGACAGCGACGCTCTATCACGTTGACTTTCGCGGGGACAAGAATGGCTGGGTGGTAGGCGAGCGCGGCACGTTGTTGCGCACGACTGACGGCGGCGAAACGTGGACGGCGATTCCGACGAGCGCGAAGGCCACGCTGTTAAGTGTTCATTTTATGAACGACGACGAAGGATGGGTGATCGGTCGCGGCGGAACGATCCTTCGCAGCAGTGACGAAGGCAAGACGTGGGTGCCACAAGAATCCACAACCAGGCAAAACCTTTACTCGCTCAATTTCAACAAAAAGATCGGTTGGGCAGTCGGGGGCGAGGGGATCGTGCTTCGTTGCGATTGTGACTGAGGACCGCAGGGCACATCGCGAATGTCACATGATCGAAAAAGAACATTGACGTTTTGCTTCGGGCGTCGGGAGCCCCGTAGGGCGCCTATCGAACGGCAAGCGGAGCAACCCGTGTACCGTCGGAGACATCTCAGCCTGCGAGGTTATTCGGATC
>DASTOZ010000398.1:0-2589 GCA_035762365.1 Pyrinomonadaceae bacterium
ATTCCCGGAGTAGGCTCCGGCAACTCTTCAGGCGAACTTTCAGGAGTTGCAGCGTCCGATACCTGATTTGGGCCAGTGCCGTCGATGAACAACTCGACGCGCTTCTCAGTGTCCTCGGGCTGAGTGAGTTCGCCGGTCTTCGGATTGATGTCGACCTGTTCGATACCGGCGGGCATCTCCCAATCGCCTTCCCACTCCGGATGTTTCGCCAGCGCGACCTGCATGAAGTCGGCCCAGATCGGCAATGCCGAGTTCGCTCCGGTCAAACCGAGCTGTGAACCATCGTCAAAGCCGACCCACACGGCGCAGACAAGGTTCGGTGTGAAACCTGCGAACCAGCCGTCACGCGAGGTCCCGGTTTTTCCAGCAAGCACTTGCTTCAGCCCTCGCGCGCGGACCTTCGCGGCCGTTCCGCGGTTCACGACGTCCTTCATAAACGACGTCATGATGTAGGCGACTTCCGGTTTCAGCACTTCATTGCGTTGCGTGGTCGGCGCAGCGATCGTTAGGCCTTCGCCGGTCGTGATGCGGTTGATGGCAATTGGTGTGACGCGAGAGCCAAGATTCGCGAACGACGTGTAAGCCGAAGCGATCTGTAACGGCGTCGCCTCGTTTGTTCCGAGCGCCATCGCCGGGTACGCGCGCGGCGGTTTCGGTAGGCCGGCCCTTGCGGCGAGATTCATCACGCGCCCGATGGTCACGTCCATTGCGACTTCAACCGTCACGACGTTGAGACTGTGGACCAGCGCGTCGCGCAACGTCACCGGCGCGTGGCTGTAGCTCTCGCCAAAATTCCCTGGCGAGTATTCCTGGTTATCGAAAGTGAACGTCTTCGGCTCGTCCATGAAGGTCGTTGCCGGAGTGATCACGCGCGGTACCTGATCGTAAGCGGTATTCAACGCGGTCGCGTAAACGAACGGTTTGAACACCGAACCGGGTTGGCGCAACGCGTCAGTGGCGCGGTTCAACTGGCTTTTCGAATAATCACGTCCGCCAACCATGGCGACGATCTCCCCCGTCTTCGCGTTCATCGCGACGAGTGCGGCCTGCAATGTGCCGGGTTCGAATCGTTTCGCCTGGACCTTGTCGAGCGCCGCGAGTTGTTTCGTGAGCGCGGCGTACGCGGCGCGCTGGAGATCCATGTCGATCGTCGTGTAGATGCGCAGGTGTTCGGCGGCGCCGGCGCCGGCGATCATGTCGCCGAGCTGGTTTTGCACGTAGTCGGCGAAGTATGGCGCATCGGAAACATCGATTCGTCCCTTCACGGGCGCGACTTGCAGTGGCGAATCCTTCGCGACCTTCGCGTCAGCCGCGGTTAGCTCACCGGCTTCGACCATCGAATCGAGCACCTGGTTGCGCCGCGCGGTTGCCGTGTCGAGCTTGTTGTATGGATTGTAGCGGTTCGGACTGCGAATCAATCCCGCGAGAAACGCCGACTCGGAGAGCGTCAGGTTCGTGACGTCTTTGTTGAAGTAAGCACTCGCAGCCTCGCCGAAGCCGTGAATCGAAAATCCCGCTTGCTGGCCCATGTAAACCTGGTTGCAGTACAGCTCGAAGATCTTCTCTTTACTCAGCCGCGTCTCGAGGATGATCGACATGTACGCTTCCGCGGTCTTGCGTCGCCACGTCTGTTCCGGCGAGAGCAACAGGTTTTTGACGAGCTGTTGCGTGATGCTCGAACCACCCTGCCGCGCGATGGGTGAATTCGGATCGGCGTCGACGCGACGGACGAAGGCGCGAATGATGCCGCGGATGTTTACACCGTAGTGCTCGAAGAACGAACGATCTTCGGTGACCGTGATCGCTTTCACGAGGTGCGGCGGCAGATCCGTGAAGCCGATGACTTTTCGCTTCGCACGTTCCGTCCCGGTTACAGAGCTGATGAGCTCGGGTTCGAGCCAAACGCGCTCCAAGGAATTGCGAGCATCGAGATCGGACAACGAATTGATCGACTTTCCGTTGCCCGTAAACTGCACCTTTACGTGTTGGAACTGCTTCTGTCCGTCGACAGTTGAGGAGCTACTCGGTTCGATCTCCACGCTCGTGCCGTTCACCGCATACCGGCCACGATTCGTGTCTGCCTGCTGGTTTTTCTCAACGTAACCCGCTCGTTTCAAGTAACCGGTTAAATCGTCGATCGTGATCGATTCGTTTTCCCGGAGTTGTTTGGGTGCAGCGTAGATGCCCGCTGAACGAGTGAAAACTTCGCCTTGCAAGAGGTTGTCGATGCGACCGGAAAAGACGGTCCAGTAATAAATCAGAATGCCGAGTACTGCCGCTCCGATAAAAACGAGCGGGATAATCACCGGCGCACTGAAGACTCTGCGAAAGACCCTGCGACCACGGCCCATCTCCGGTTCGACGTAGGAGACCACGCGTGGACCTCGCCCGCCGGGATACTTCGTATTGTTCGGTGGATAGCGTACTGGCATAGAAACTACGATGCGTCGACGCGCGCTGGCGCGATCTAACCTACCCTCAATACTACGTTACATTTGCGATGTAGTTCTGTCGACGTTTCGTTTGACAGGGGTACCCGCTTTCGCTAACGTGGCTGCCCTGCTACAGTGGATTTGATGCCACTCTTCG
>DASTOZ010000399.1:0-3357 GCA_035762365.1 Pyrinomonadaceae bacterium
GACGACTAAAAGGGACATGTTTGGTTACGGGGCCTTTGGTTTTGGGTCTTTGGTGTTACGTTGTTGAGCTTTGTGCTTGGTACTTTGATTTTTGTTCGCTTGCTGACCGACCGAGTTATCCAACAACCGTTAACTCGCGAACCAAGTACAAAGCACTGAGCACATTTCCTACTGCTTTGCGGCGGTTTCGAGGCCGCGCAACTCTTCCTGGGCCTGTTTAGTGTACGAGCCGTTCGGATACTCCGTGATCAATTTGTTGAGATACGCCTTGCCCATCTCGAGAAACTGCGCCGAGGTCAGCGTGCGCTTTTCGCCGCCTTCAAAACTGACGTACAGATCCGGCTTCTGTTTACCTTTGTTCTGCGACAGCCAGATGCTGCTCTGCCCCGCCATCAGCAACACCTCTTCGATCTTCGCGAAGTTTGGGTTGCCGGCGATGATCTCCTCACAACGCTTCAGCGAAGCGACATAGGCCTTCTTCAGTTTGAAGTAGTTCCTGGCGACTTCTAGGTTGTGAAGGGAATCGCGTTCGAGGTCGGGATCGCGCATAGTTGCCGGATCGGGACCATTGCGCGTGCCCTGCGCGTACGTTGAAGGGACTGCCACAAAAAGCAGCGCCAGCAGCAGAAGAATGTTGAGTTTCATAGCCTACCTCGTTAAGAAGCTCGCGCGCCCGCGCGCCGGACTAATGTTGATACTTTTTGATGATTGCTTCGAGCTTCTTTGTTGTCGCTTCGGGCCAAAGATTCGGCGCCGTAAAGATTGCGTGTTGCAACGCAGCGCCACATTTGCAGTCGCGCTTGCCGCTCTTCAGTCGTTTGACAGTCTCGCGCAGGATGATCTGCGCGTTTCGTACGTTCTTGTTCAAATACTCGACCACGGTTTCGATCGTCACAGCGTCATGGCCCGGATGCCAGCAATCGTAATCCGTGACCAGCGCCAGCGTCGCATAACAGATCTCTGCTTCGCGCGCGAGCTTCGCTTCCTGAAGGTTGGTCATGCCGATGATGTCCATGCCCCACGAGCGATAAACATTCGACTCGGCAACAGTCGAAAACGCCGGTCCTTCCATGCACAGGTAAGTTCCGCCCCGATGGACCTTCACGTCCGCGACACGACACGCATCTTCGAGCACGTCGCCAAGCGCGCCACACACGGGATGCGCGAACGAGACGTGGGCCACGATGCCATCGCCAAAGAACGTCGACTCGCGAACGCGCGCGCGTGTGCGATCGAAAAACTGATCCGGAATCACCATGTCCAGCGGCGCATATCGCTCCTGCAACGACCCGACGGCGGACGCCGACAGGATGCGCTCTACGCCGAGCAGTTTCATTGCGTAGATGTTCGCGCGAAACGGCACTTCCGTCGGCGTGAGACGATGCCCGCGACCATGCCGCGGCAGGAATGCGACTCGCTGTCCTTCCAGCGTGCCGATGATGAACGCGTCCGACGGGCTCCCAAAAGGCGTATCGACTTTGACTTCGTCGATGTCGGTCAGCTCAGGCATCTGGTACAACCCGCTGCCGCCGATGATTCCTATCTGCACTCGCGGAAGACTGCTCATGAAACCGTTTCCTCCTCGCGATACGGCAGCGTAGTGAAGCCTTTTTCGTCTTGGATTAACCGGCACACAGGTTCGTCAGCGTCGTGATAGAACAAGCAAAGCCATCCTTCTTTCGCAGCCTGCGGAATCAATCGTTTCTTGGCCTCCAGAGTTTCAACCGGGTAAAGATCGTAACCCATGATCCACGGAAACCGGACGTGCGCTCGCATCGGTACGAGGTCGGCAAAGCCAAACAACGTCTTGCCGCCGCGAGTCAACCGCCAGCACTGCATGGACCGGTTGTGCCCGGCGATGGTCTGCATCGTTAGTCCCGGAACGACTTCGTAACTTTCGTCCCTGCCTTCGAGCTGGCCCGATTCAACGAGCGGACGCCAGTTCTCGGGCAAGTAACTCGCTCGATCGCGTTCCGTTGGATGTTCGGCGTGGTCCAACTCGGCGCGCGAAACAAGGTAACGAGCGTTCGGAAACGAAGAAACAACGTTCGCCTCGTGCAGCGTCGTATTGCCGCCGGCATGATCGAAGTGCAGATGAGTGTTCACCACGATGGTGATCTCATCTGCTGAAAGTCCGGTCTTCGCCTTTACCGACTCCGGCAGCGGACGCGCGCGGTCGATCGCGTATCTCGACGCGTGCTTCTGCGGCCATTTATCGCCGATGCCCGTTTCGATCAGAACCTTTTCTTTGCCCGTGTCGACGAGAACGCAATTCATATTCATGCGAATGCGGTTCTCATCGTCAGGCGGACACACTTGCGACCACAGTTGACGAGGAACGACGCCGAACATCGCCCCTCCGTCGAGACGAAATTCGGCGTCTTGAATCACCGCAACGGAGTAGTCGCCAATCTGCATGTGCTTGAGCGCCGTTACGCCGCAGTTCCGGTCTGCGACGCTACGCGCGTGCTCCGTTACTTTTGGCCGGGCTTCTTCGCCTGACCCTTGGCTGCCGGTTTCGCGGTCGACTCTTTAGGTTGAGCTTGCGGCTTCTCGTCGGCCGGCGGTGGCGGCTCAAATCCCGGCGGCAGTTGCTGCATCTGCTGCTGTTCGGGCGGCTTTACCGAATAATTGTCGGCCACCTTGACGTGTGAACGGTTCACGATCTCCTCGAGCAGCTTCTCGCCCTTTTCTTTTTCGATCGCCTGCCGCGCCTTTTCCTTGGGTGATGCCGGCGGCCGGCCCATATTGCTCATGTCGCGAATCAGGATGTGACGCGCATGGACCATCTCCTTCGGCTTGCCGTCCACGGTTTCCGTCTTGCGCTCTTCCATCTTGATAATGTGGAAACCGAAGCTCGTCTCGACCACGTCGCTGATCTGGCCGGGCTTCAATGCGTAAGCGGCTTTTTCGAACACCGAGTCCATCTCGCCCGGGCCGAACCAACCGAGATCGCCACCTTTGTCTTTGGTGCCGTCGGTGCCGAACTCCTGCGCGAGTTTGGCGAAGTCTTCGCCGGCGCGCGCGCGTTTGACTATTTCCTCTGCCTTCGTCCGGTATTGCTGACTGTTATCAGCTTCCGGATGGCTCTCCATGTAGCGCTTAATCTCTTCGTCACTCGCCTTTATCTTCGCCTGGAGGTTGTCCATCGCATACTTCTGCACCAGGAAACGTGCATGCTGAAGCAGCAACTGCAATCGAACATTTGGTTTCTTGTCGATACCCTGATCGACGGCGCGTTTCTCGGCGATGTAGATGCGGCCCACGCGCTGCTTGACCATGTTGAGCCGATCCTCGGGCATCTCACCCATCGTCGGATCCTGACTCTTAGCGTCGGCGAGTAACTGATCAAACTTG
>DASTOZ010000400.1:0-4517 GCA_035762365.1 Pyrinomonadaceae bacterium
ATTTGTTGCCGGCCTTTGGTGGGCTGGGCCTGACGTTGATTGGATTGGCGCTCGCGTATCCGTTTTTGTGCCGGAAGGAATGATTCGTAATGTTTTGTCCGAACTGTGGAGCGAAGACTTCGGTCGAACAAAAGTTTTGCCGCGCGTGTGGCTTGGGGCTCGAGAAGATCGCGCTGTCGCTCACCGAGCAGCTTCCGACTCGCACGGATGCGGGTCTGCCCTCGTCTTCGGAGAAAGAACGGCTCGAACGGTGGGGCATGGCGGCCCTGAGTGTGTTTGGCGCGGGCATACTGGGTCTGCTGCTCTTCTTCATCGTTTATAAAATGATGTACACGCAGGGCAAAATCCTTAACGGTCTCGCCTTGCTGGGGCTCATGATCATGGGCGCCTGCGGCTTGATTTCCGTGATTCTGTTTGCGAAGGCCCAGGAAGCGGGAGAGGCAGCCAGGCGTCGTATTCAACCCAAGGACGCTCCGGTTCTTCCGGCGCCAACTAAAGAGCTCTTGACCGAGGGCCACCTCGAACCGGTCCCCAGCGTCACCGATCGCACCACCGATTTGCTGTACGCCGAAAAGAAAGACGCGCAAGTTCGCTAAACCTCGACAGTAAACGAAACGCCCTCATGGAAATCGAGACGACAACGAAATGAGACCAACACTCAAGTTGTGCCTGATTCTGCTGATTGCTCTGCTGATTGCCAGCGGATCGTTCTTCACTACTTCAGTTTCATCGCAAACGCGGTCCGCAACGGTGAAAGCGCTCGTCGGCGGGACGTTGATCGATGGGTACGGCAGCAAGCCGATCCGCAACAGCGTAGTGATCATCGAAGGCGAACGCATCAAGGCGGTGGGCCAGATCGGGTCGCTTGCGATACCGCCGGGCGCGGAAGTCATTTCCACTGAAGGCATGAGTGTGTTGCCTGGCCTGTGGGACATGCACGTCCACCTCATGATCAACGGTCACAGCGACTACGCGCACTGGGACAAGACGTATCCGTCGCAGATGGAGAAGGTGATCATGCCCGCCTCCGCCAAGCAATTGCTGATGGCGGGTGTGACGAGCGCGCGCGATCTGGGTGGTCCGCTCGAGGCGAGCATCGCGGTTCGCCAGCGCATCCGAACGGGCGAGATTCCTGGTCCAACTCTTTACGTCTCCGGACCGTTTATTCAACACGAACCTTATCCCGGCACAGATTACTTTCGCTGGGGTGTCAACGGAGTCGACGATGCGCGCGTGAAAGTGAACAAGCTTGCCGATGCCGGCGTCGACGTTATCAAGCTGATCGATCAGGATCAGATGACGATGGCAGAGGTGCAGGTGGTTGTTAACGAGGCGCACAAGCGTCGTTTGCCGGTGGTGGCCCACTCGCACCGGCCCGAGGAGATTCGCCGCGGATTGTTGACGGGTGTCGATTGTTTCGAGCACACGGGGTTGGCCACCGCGCCCGAGTATCCGGCTGATGTGATTGCGATGATTCGCGAGCGCACGGCCAAGATGAGTTTGGGCCCGTTGTTTTGGACGCCGACCGTGCAGGGTCTCTTGAATTACGAGTACGTGCGCGACAATCCGGAGCAGCTTGACGATCCGTCGTGGCAAGTGGGACTGCCGCAATCGATTGTCGACGACATCAAGGCGTCGTTAAAGCACCCCGGGCAGCTTTCGTATTACCAGATCACGCCGCTGCGCCGTCCGACGTTGCAGCGCAAGATTCAGCAGTTGTCGGAGTCGGGCGTCGTTCTGTTGATCGGCACGGACAGCGGCATCCCGATGAACTTCCACAGCCAAACGACCTGGCGTGAGCTCGACGCCTGGGTAAACACCTTCGGCATCGACGCGATGGTCGCCCTCCGCGCCGCCACGTACTGGCCATCAGTGGCGATGAAGGTTTCCGATCAAGTCGGCACGATCACGGAGGGCAAGTACGCCGACATCATCGCCGTCCGCGGCGATGTGCTGCGACACATCGATCTGCTGCAGAACGTCGACATCGTGATCAAACACGGGAGGCGATATAAATAATTCATGACCATTCGAATTCGTGAAATGCGGCAGGAGGATGTTGAGGCGTGTGGGGGGATTTGTTATGCCGCGTTCAGGGATATTGCCGAGAGGCACAATTTCAGGCCCGACTTCCCCACGCCCGAGCGGGCGATTCAGTTGATGCAGAGTTTGGTTGAGAACGCGGACGTGTTCGGCGTTGTGGCGGAACTCGATGGCGCAGTGATCGGGTCGAATCATTTGGTCGAGTACGATGCGATACGAGCGGTCGGGCCGATCACGGTCGATCCGCAGGCGCAGGCAAAGGGCGCAGGTCGGATGTTGATGGAGGCGGTGATCGAGCGTTGGAAGTCGAATGCGAACACGAACGAAGGCGGAAACAGGATCAGAAGTGCTGGTGTTCGTTTAGTACAGGATGCGTTCAATACAGCTTCGCTTTCGCTTTACGCTTCACTCGGTTTCGAAGTGCGCGAGCCGCTGGCGTTGATGGAAGGGGTGCTAAAGGGAGACGTGCCCACCGACGTTACGGTGCGAGCGTTGAAGGAAGAAGATTACGCGAGTTGCGCCGAGTTGTGCCGGCTGGTCCATGGGTTCGATCGTCTCAACGAACTCAAGCACACACCGCCGTTTCTGACATCTTTCGTAGCCGAACGAGACGGCCGCATCACGGCTTACGCGTCGGCGGCGCACTTCTGGGCGCTGAACCACGCCGTTGCCGAGACGATGAGCGACATGTGCGCGTTGCTCACCGGCGCGTCGAACCTGTCGCAAGGGGAACCGCTCTCGTTCCTATTACCGACACGTCAGAGCAGCCTGTTCCGGTGGTGTTTACAGAAGGGCTTGAGAGTGATGAAACCGCTGACGTTGATGTCGATGGGTGAGTATCACGAGCCTCGCAGTTGTTACTTGCCGTCAGTCGGTTACTAAAATACAGTTCATGATCGGCGACAACATCCATTGAATTGCGCGCCCTCTTCGACGACCAAAGCGGGCGCAGTCACCACACCTTTCACGTTGGCGGTGCGGCCGAGCACCAACTCCTTGCTCGCCAGAATATCGCCTTCGACCGTCCCATTGATCTTTGCGACGGCCACTTTGATCACGGCCTTCGTTATTTCCGCGCCAGTGCTGACGATCAGCGTTCCGTCCGAGGAGGTAACATTTCCGGAAAAGCGTCCATCAATCCGCAGCATCGATCTGAAGCTCACTTCGCCCGTGAAATCGACGACGTCCCCGACAAACCCCAGCCAATTGTCTTTGTTGACGTTCGAGTGCTGACCATTAACAAGTCTCGGCTTCCCGCGTTCATCATTGCTGACACGTGCTTGAGTACTCATAGTGTAATGCCCCGTTTCGATGGCGTAATTGAGTTGTGGCTGGAGTGGAGCTGTCGGGGAGCGCCGCCGCTGCTACTTGTGATCGGAATGAATTAAGAAACCAGCTAACTGTTCGCTACTATAGCATTCGCAGATTGTTCATAATTGTTGCGATTCGATTATCATTCGGAAACACAAACGCGCTGCATTTACTCGCAAACTTCGCATGATCGAGTATCGATTACTGTCCGGCGACGACTCCAATTCGCTGCACGAATGCTTTCTCGCCGCATTCTCTGACTATCAAGTCGACATGCGAATGTCGCGCGAGCAGTTTCGCCAGCGGATCGTTCGCGACGGTGTGTGTTTCGAGATGAGCGCGGGTGCTTTTGACGGCGATCGCATGATCGGGTTCTGCATCAACGGGCTTGGCGAGTGGCAAGAGAAGTTGACAGCATACGACGCCGGCACCGGCATCATTCCCGGATATCGCGGACGCGGAATCGCGAAGGAACTATTTGCGTTTCTCGAATCAAAGTTAAAAGACGCGGGCGTTTTTCAGTACTTGCTGGAAGTTCTGACGTCGAATGTGCCGGCGGCGACGCTGTATCGCAAGCTCGGGTTTGTCGAAACCAGACGACTCGCGGTGTTCAGGTCGCAAAAAGGCGCAAAAGAAGAGTCACGAAAAGGCACAAACGTTTTACTTAGACGAATCGAACGACCAGACTGGCCGTTGTATCGGTCGTTTTGGGACAGCCATCCTTCGTGGCAAAACTCGATCGACGCCGTGGACAGAGTAGCGAATGATCGAATTATCGTCGGCGCGTATGAACGCGGTGAATGCGTCGGTTACGGTGTTCTATTCGTTCCCTCGGCGAACCTGATGCAACTGGCCGTCGCGCCCGCATATCGACGCAAGCGTGTCGGTTCCGCAATTCTGTCATCGCTTGAAACAGCAGCCGCCGCACCGTTGAAGATCAACAACATCGACGAAAACTTGAAAGCCTCACTTTCTTTTTACGAGGCGAACGGATACAAATCCGTGCTCCTTCAGCACGAGATGATAAAGGTGGTCTATCAATCGCCGCTGTGAACCGTATGATTGCCGCTGCCGTTCGGGGCGTAAAGCAACGTGAGAGTCGCAAGGCGGACGCAAAATGAAACTCGATCTGCACACACACTTCTACACCGAACAATTCTTTC
>DASTOZ010000401.1:0-2762 GCA_035762365.1 Pyrinomonadaceae bacterium
GGCGCGCGCCAAGCAGATCATCAACGACTACATATCCAGCCCTTTCCAGCGGCAGCAGGCACTCTTAAACCTCGAAACACAAGAGATGTACCGATCGATGTCGAAGGGAAAGATCGAGGACGCGTTGAGAAACATCGCAAACCTGGCCAGTCCTCAGGACCGCGCGCAGGCGCTTGTGCAAATGGCAAATCAAATCGGGCCGGGATACAAGCGCTCCACGGCCCTGCTTTTCCTCGACCAGGCACGTGCGCTGTTGTCGTCGTCGCCGCAGGCACAGGACCAGATGCAGATGCAGGCCCTGTGTGAGATCGCGAAGGCTTATTCTCGTTACGATTCGAAGCGCGCGTTTGAAATCGTCGATCCGCTGGTTGACCAGTTCAACGAGCTCACCGCCGCGGCGAAGACGTTCGAAGGGTTTGGTGGCGAGTTCTACGAACAGGAAGAGCTGAACATGCAAAACGGCAACGTCGTCGCGAACGTCGCGATGCAACTTAGTACGACGGTCGGCACGTTGGCGTTAAGCAATTTCGACCGCGGAAAAGCGACCGCAGACCGTGTCATGCTACCGGAAGTCCGCCTGCGCTTCTACCTCGATATCGCGCTGATGGCCATTCAAAACGCGCGCTGAACTGCTCGTTTACTCTCCCAATGCAGCGTACTTGAAGATCCGGAATCGATAACGTTGTTGCGCGCGAATCTTCCCGGCAATCTCGCCGTGAAGATTGTCGTCCCACTTCGTGTATTGATCGATAAACTTGTCTGACTCCGCTTTGTCGCCCGCGTGCTGCACTGCCAGAACTCGCTCGAGCATCTTGCCTACGACTTCGTGGTACTTGTCGTAGTTGATGCGCAACGTCTTCGTCGCCGGGTCGAAACTCAGCAGTCCATTCTCGAGAAAGAAGTTCCACTGCATGAGCTGCATCGTGTTGTACGGCTGATCGCGCCGCGGACGGTTGTTTTGCAGCACACGCAGGATGCCGCCGGCGTAGACGCTCTTGAGTTGCGCGTCCGTGTAGTAGCCCTGTTTGTGCAAGGCTTCCGCGACGTAGAGCGAAACGAGGTCCGCTTTCATTTCTTCGAGCGTGTTCGAATTGTCCTGCAAAGCCTCGTCGAGATCGCGGCCGTCGGCGGTGCGATCGACGCCGAGATAGTGGCCCACTTCGTGCCACAGCGTGCGGTAGAAGTTGCCGTCAGGCGTCAGCGCCTTGGCTTGTTCCTCGCCTACGGCGGCGGCAAACGTTCGCGACGTGCTTTCGAAGATGCTCGTGTCGCGCATGATGTTCGCGCGCAGCAGGATCGTGCGACCGTAACGCCGGGCTAGATAACTCTCGTTGGGAAGAATTGTGGCCGTATTGCCGCCGCGTGATTGTCCGAAGTCGGCGACCACGTCGTAAACGCCGACGGGAATGTCTTCGCGTACTTTCTTGTGGTTCTTGTAAGGCAGCGAATCCTCGAGCGCCTGAATGCCTTTCATCGCCTGGCGGAGCGCCGCTGTTTCCTCCTGGCGGCTCTGTAGCAGGCAGAACGAGAAGAAAGTCTTCACGCCAAACAGTTCGTCGTCGTAGGTTTCATAGGAACCGATCTGCGCGTTGAGGTTCTTGAACTTTCCCGTGACCCAGCTCGCATCACCTGACTCGTAATCGTTTGAAAGCAGATCGCGCGCGCGGTTGCGGAGAAAACGTGCAAACTCCCAGTCGTCTTTGTCGACCGCATCGGCAGCTTCGTTCAACAGACCATACGCCTTCATCAGATCGTCTGCGTACGCGACTGAGTAAGGCACGGCGTACAGAAAATCCACACCGGGCCTTGCGCCGCCAAGCTGGGTGAGCAACTTCGGATGCAGCGTTTGTAACACCGGATACTTCTGGAGGGCGGCGATGTCGGCCGATAGATTCGTCTGGTTGCGAACCACGGTTCGCAGATCGAGCAGATCGGGACGTTGAGCGATTTGCTCTTTCGTGAAGGCGCCCACCGAATACACGTTCTTTCCGGGTTTCGACATCTGGACCGGAAGAAACGGCTCGCGTTGGTTGTCGAGTGTGGTGGCGATTGGTCCCTGGAAGAGACGATAGAGAGTCAGAAGGTTTTGTGTTTCGGGTTTTGAGCCGGTGCGCTTGTCGAGTTGTTCGAGCGCGCTATATGAAGAAAGCGCTTCCGCATGTCGCTGCTCTTCGTAAAGCTTCTGAAAGATGCGGCCGACTTCGATCAACTTCGCCACGGCCTTCTTTTCGCCGGCGGTCAACTTCGAAAGATCGGGCGCGAGTGTGATCGTCTGCGTCTTATCGATTAATGGCTGGCTCTTTTCAAGAGGCCAGTAGCCCGCGGCAAGAGTTTGCGTCAGTAACAAAGCAGTCACCAGAAATTTAGTCATGCTCGCATTCTAATCCGAGCAAATCAGTCGCAGCAATTGTCGGGGATTTTTTGCGACGCATAATTGTTGCACCTGATGTTTACCACAGATTTTATTGGATCATAAGCGAGGCGCCGTGCTTGCACTGATGTGCGGCGATGAAAGGTCTAAGCACATTCATCAAGCGCCGTTTCCAGCGCATGAGAAGGCGACGCAAGGTGGGCCGCGCCTACGACATGGCGCTGGAAGTGGCGCGCACGCTGCCGCAGCGAGCCAACGCGCGCGTGCGTCTCCTCGACGTTGGTTGCGGTAACGGCTTTATCGCGCATCATCTAACCGGGCTGCTTGGGACCACCGTCGTGGGTTTGGACGTTGGGACCAGCACGACCGCCCGTATCAATTACCTGCCCTA
>DASTOZ010000402.1:0-2978 GCA_035762365.1 Pyrinomonadaceae bacterium
ATGCGAATGTCAATGAGTTGTCGATCCAAATCGGTGTTTTTCTACAGAGTTTGACGATTCATGGACTGATCAGTTTAGCGAGCCGCAACTGCGGGTGGGTTGGAGTAACCGTGAACCCATCTTCCACACCCCAGATTGCCGACAGTACTGCCTGTGCAAACGCCCAACCGAGCGCTCGATCGTAGTCCAAACTGAGCGCGCCGGTTAATTGCTTCAACCTTCGTTCGACAACTGTGCGCGAAATGTAGAATTCAGGAAGCTCGACCGGATTTCTGATCATCGCGCCGAGCTCATACTCGAGTTCTCCGACTACGCCTTTCGGATCGATTGCAACCCAACCGCGGTTTGCATCAAACAGCGCGTTGTAGTGATGTAGATCGCCGTGAAGCAACATCACTTGTTTCTGTGACGCTGCCAGCCTCCCATAAATCTCTGCGGCTTGATGCACAAGCTCCGCGGGGATCTCGCCATTGTTGACATAACGGTCAAATCCGAGTCCCCAATCCGTTACTGTCGGACAACGTGCGGGCGCGTCGTGATGGGCCATACTGGACAGCAGCTCAGCAAGAACCGCAGTCGCTTCTTCATCACGGCCGGCGCGAACAAGTTCGACGAGTTCAGTTGCCGGATCGAGTCGTTCCAACAACACAGCTCCTTCAGCGGATTCAAGAACCCTGACAGTGCCCGCGCCTCGAAATGCACGCAGGACCTCGCCTGAATGCCACTCGTCGCCGATTGTTTTAGTTATCTTGAGTACGACACGATCGCCGTTGCATGTGCCAAATCCGAGTAAGGAGCCTTCCGTCTCGCGCGACTCGACGAGCGCAACGTTCCATTGCGCCGCTCGCAACTTCAGCCGTTCGATTACAGATGGCGTCATTCAGTGGCAGATATTAAACCACTGCTCCGTGATATTCTTGGTCCGCACTCATGTTTCCGAGTCCACAAGACGCACTTCCGCTCCCTCGACGCCCCAACCTCGAGCGTTACAAGCGGCTTGCCATGGATCTGGTCCAAAAGTCCGACGGCAAGCGCCGTCTGGCGGATGCGCAACTCGAGATCGCGCGCTCACATGGGTTCACGAGTTGGGCCAGGTTCGCCAAACACCTCAGCGGCTTGACGAACAAGAACTCCAGGATCGCGCGGTTTGAATGCGCCGCGGACGCAATCGTCAAAGGCGACATCAGAAAGCTGAAACGTCTGTTGCGCGAAGATCCGCGACTGGTCCACGCACGCTCAACGCGGGAGCATGCTGCCACACTGCTTCATTATGTGTCGGCGAATGGCGTCGAGGGATATCGACAGAAGACTCCAGCTAACATCGTCGAGATCACGGAACTGTTGTTGAGGGCCGGAGCTGAGGTTGACGCGGAGGCAGATGTATATGGCGGAGGCGCGACGACGCTCGGTCTGGTTGCGACCAGCGCGCATCCGTTTCGCGCCGGTGTGCAAAACCCGCTGATGCAACTGCTGCTCGATCACGGAGCAGAGATCGATCACAAGACGAGCGCCGGTAATCGTCAGAGTTCCGTGAGGGGAGCTCTCGCGAATGGCCGTGGCGAGGCTGCCGCGTATCTTGCCGAACGCGGCGCAAGGTTGAACCTCGAGACTGCGGCCGGCGTGGGCCGGCTGGACGTCGTGAAGCGTTTCTTCAGCAAACGCGGAACTCGAAAAACCGCGCCGGCAAGGAAGCGACTTCAGTCGGCATTTCGCTATGCGTGTAGCTACGGACAGAAGGACGTGGTTGAGTTTCTGTTGCGCCAGCGTGCAGACCTGGCTGACGGCGGTGGAGATGGTCAGACGCCGTTGCACTGCGCCGTCATCAACGGGCAGTTGGAAATGGTCAAGCTATTGCTGAAATACAACCCGCCGCTCGAGTCGCGAAACATCTACGGCGGTACAGTGTTGGGACAAACGACGTGGTCTGCCGCTCACGGCGGCGATCCGAAACTGTATGCGGAGATCATCGAGACACTGATCGCGGCCGGCGCGGAAGTTCCACCGCGACATGTTCCCGTCAACAAGCCGATCGACGACTTATTGCGACGCTACGGCAGCGAGCCGGAGCCAATGTGGTATTGGTACGGCGAGAAGCCGCGACGCAAGAAGCGCTGAACCTCAATCACTCATTGGACCGGCTTCCTCAGACTCTGAACCGAGTTGACGACCAATCCCACGGACACAGCGAACCATCCGACCAGTGCCAGGTAAATAAAGTAGCGCGGAATGATTAGCAACGGCGGAAACCCGATCGCGTTAGCCAACTGGAACGTGCAGACCGTGTACATGCCGAGCGGAAACACCATGCCCCAGTACTGCGGGTCGTATTTCAGCGGGAAGCGTTTGTAAACATGTCGCCAGAAGCCAAGCGCCAATAGCAGCGGAATCCACCACGTCGCGGCGGCCCAGAAAAACAGAGTGAATCCTTTCAGAAACGGCACAACTTCATTCAGTAGCGGCGACCCGGGAGCGGCGATGATCAAACGCGCTCCGGCAAGCGTAGTGATCGCGACAGCGCCCATGTTGATCCAGTAGGGCGGTGTGAGTGCGGCCGTCGTTACGTTTACAAACGTGAACCGATAAAAGATCAACGTGATGAGCAGCAGATAGAGCATGCAGCCGAGCAGAAACATGCAGAGCGTGAAGAAGAGGATGGGCTCGCGATAATCGGCGAGATGGCCCACCAGTAACGTTCCCAGCACGGAGATCGATTGCGTAGCGACGACGGCGAGCAGCCACCCGCCGTTCAAGCCTGCTTCAATCGACGGTTTGTTTTCGCGCACCGTCACGGCCGTGAAGAACGTGTACATGATCACGATCCACAAGCCTATGCCCACAAACCAAAGCGCCTGCGCGGCAAGAAACCGATCGAGGACAATCAGCAGGGCGCTGCCAAACACGCAAGTGCCGGCGACGACTGTGAAGAACCCCGGTCCTCTGACGTGGTCCTCGATATCGGCCTTCACTCTCGAGAAGAA
>DASTOZ010000403.1:0-6301 GCA_035762365.1 Pyrinomonadaceae bacterium
AACGCGGGAAAATATCGAGTACCGGAATCACTGAATGCCCGCTGCCAAAGAGATACACCCGACGCTCGACGGCTATCGCCACAGCCATTCGTTCAGCAGCATCCTCGATCTGCTTTCGCTGGCTACTCTCGATTCGACTGAGTACGTCCGTAATCTTTTCACAGTATTGTTTGGCAGACATTTCCAATCCCTTCCCTAATTGTTCCGACGAAGAAAAGCGAGGCGCGCCGCGCCCAGAACACCAGCGTCATCACTGAGACCCGTGAGCTCGATGCGACACTGTTTTACGGCCATCGGTTGCGCCCAAAGCTGGGTTTCGTGACGAATACGCTCAAGCAGGTACTCGCCGGCATTCATCAACCCACCGCCGAGCACTACGATCTGCGGATTGAGGATGCTGATGATGTTTGCGACTCCCATTCCGAGATACGACGCCGCTTCGTCCAGAATACGTTTGGCCAGCTCGTCTCCTTCTAAGGCGCTGCGCACTACCAGCTCAGTTGTGATTGCAGTTGTTTCCACGTTTCGCAAGGATGATTCTGCACCGGCCTCAATTCGGGTCCTTACCTTCCGCGCAACCGCGGGGCCAGATGCTTCAGACTCAAAGGCGCCGTTCTGTTTGTCCGGTTGGTTTCTGCGTGGTCCAAGCGCGAACCAGCCCACGGCGCCCGCGATGTCCCCCGCGCCACGACAGAGTCGTCCTCCAGTAATAATTCCCGCGCCGATACCGGTTCCGACGGCTACAAAAACCACATCGGAGAGTCCCTGAGCGACGCCGAGCCATTGTTCGCCAGTGACGTACGCGGCGCGATCGCTATCGAGCACGACGTCAGCGATCATTCTTTGCCGCAGCGCCTCGCGCAATTGCACTCGCTGATCGCCCCACACATTTGGCGCCCACACGGTACCCTCGGCAGCAAAGTAAATGCCGGGAATGCAAATGCCGGCGCCGACGACGTCTGACCAGCTGAGCGAAGCCGCCTTAAGAGCCTGCGTCGACAGAGATGCGATCTGATCTGCGGTAGCCGAAAGATCGTCCTTTACAACCGCACTCTTTCTTTTATGACGGATCACACCGCCTGCATCGACCACCGCAACAGCGACTTTCGTCCCACCTATGTCGACGCCAATCGCGTAACGTTTTTCCGTTCCGGGAAGGTTCTCGTTCATTGTGCACTTGGCGCTGTGTTGCGGTTGTCGTTAGCCACGAAGGTTATTCTTGGAAAGCTGTAGGATGATCTTGTAACGATCGCCGCGCATTACCGAATGGACCATTTCAAAGGGTCGCTTATTGGCCAGATACGTAACACGTTCCGCCGCCAGGGCCGGGGAACCCAGCGGTACTCTCAGTAGTTTCGCTTCACGCGCACCCAGAAGAATTGCCGTGTGCGTTTCTTCTGCCGTGTTCGGCACAAGTGAGTACCTGGTTTCGAGAAGGTCATATAACGAAGCGGAGAAATCTTCATCCTTGATGCCAGGCGCCAGGGCCAAAGGAATCAGCGCCGTTTGCAGACCCATCGGTTCACCATCCGCGAGCCGGAGGCGTGTCAACTCAAACAACGCGTCTCCTTCGGCGACTTGAAGTTTTTGAGCAGCATCAACATCGGCTTTGATGACGCGCTGCTTCAGCACTCTCGAACTCGACCGCAAGCCATGCTTGGCCATCTCTTCCGTAAAACCAGTGAGTGCTCTCGGGCCTTGCTCGATCTTCTGTTCCGCCACATAGGTCCCGCGACCCTGCTCACGGCGGATGACACCCTCGCTTGCCAGTTCACCGATAGCTTGTCTGACCGTCGCTTTACTGATCCCGTACTGCTCTGCGATTTCATCTTCGGAAGGAAGTTTGTCGTTGGACTTTAACTCGCCACTCTTGACGCGCTCGAGCAGTATCGTCTTTAGTTGATGATAGAGCGGAATCGGTACTTCCTTGCTGAGAACAACCTTCGACATTAGCAATTTACCTGAGCGTTCATTCGCAGAGCGCAAGCACTAATAACAGGTCTTCCGTAAAACGCCAAATTAGAACACCAGCTTCAGCGCAAGCTGTCCGGATCGTGCTCCGCTGACGCGGCCCGAGCCGAAATAGCCCGAGATATTTCGCTGCGCAGTAATGCGTCCGAGTGGCGCGCTCGCGTCAGAGATCGACCGCGAGCTCGGTATGTCGAACGTCACGCGATTGAAGACGTTGTAGAACTCCATGCGTACGATGAATTTCACGTTCTCACGAATCCTGAACTCCTTAAATGCGGCGACATCGGTATTGTTGATGCCGTGACCAAAAAATGTATTTCGGCCGATGGTCCCATCGCCCGACGTGCCCGGCAGAAAGATGCGACCCGCGACGGGTGTTCCTTGCGCGGGAATGAACTTCGAGCCGGGAAGTTGGGTCTCGGATACCGTAGACACTGGACCACCGCCCGGCAGCTGCCGACCGTTATCCACGGACACGCCCAAAAGGCTCAGGTCAGCCAAACGCGGACGATCACCACCGAGCCCGTCGCCGTTAACGTCATAGCCGGCGAGGATCGTGAACGGATTGCCGGATTGAAGCGTGGTGACACCACTGATGTTCCAGCCTCCGAGAATCCTTCCCGTGACTCCTCGCTGATCGGGCATGAACGGCAACAGATACGAGTACGACGCAACAAAACGATGTGCAGCATGAAATGCGCTGAGCCCACGCAACGATTCTGCCGCGCCGCCTTTTTTACCAGTCGGTTGATTCACATCCGTTCCAGTGAAGGTAGCCTCAGATCCAGTGTCGATCGCCTTGGACCAAGTGTAAGTAGTCGTAAAGGTAAGACCGCGAGATAACCGCTTCGTGGCTTTGATAACCATCGAATTGTAATAAGTCCAACTGAAGTTGCGCAGGTTGAATACAAGCGAGCGCGTTGGATCGGGGCGGCGTTCCTCGAGTCGCAGCGTGCCTAATGAGATATATCCATGCGGCACGCCATCGGCGATCACGATTCCCTTTTGGGCCAACGTGGCGCTCGTACTCGAAAGCGCACTGAAGGTGGTTGCTACACCCGCCGTACAAATCGGATCGACTGTGTCACGCGTGCAAGCGCGATCGAAAACGACTGGCTTGAAATTGCCCCCACCCACGTCTACAAGAAGCGACGGCGACACAATCGGGAAGGAGGATGCATTAACGGTGGTGTCGAAGAACGGCAACCCGATTCCACGATTGCCGTTATAACCAACCTGGATTGCAATTTGACCCGGCAGTTCGCGCTCAAGTGTCAGGTTCCACTGCTGGACATAAGGCATCTCGAGATTTGGATCCGGAACCAGCAAAGTCGTCAGTAGACGACCACCCACATCGCGCACGCCGTTTGCGGTAAACGTTGCACTGCGCGCTGCAGTTCCTGGAGTAAAGACGAAGCCGCAAGTTGGATCGGCGACGTTGTTTGGACACGGAACAGCGCCCACACCCAACGCCTGAAAGAATCCGTTCGGCGGTTGCGCGCGCAGACTCAGTCCACTCTGCGAGAAGAGCGACTGAAACAGCCGGCTGTGATAAATGCCGTAGCCTCCACGCACGACAGATTGTCCTGGACCGCCCGTGAGCCGGTGCAGGAAGCCGCTGTCAAATGAAGGCGACCAGGCGAAGCCGACGCGAGGCTCGATGTTGTTCTTGTCGGCTCCGTAGCCGTACGAGAACCGATCCTCAGCCTCGCGTGGCGCCGCAACGTATTCGTATCGCGCGCCCAGGTGCAGAGTCACGTTGCGACGCAGACTGTATTTGTCTTCAAAGTAGAGGTTCGTTTCATTGAAACGATTCTCAGCGAGCGCCGGCCCGTAACCTTTCTGGTAGGCCGTAGTGACGCCGCGCAGGAAGTTTTCCCAACCAGTAAACCCGAGCGGAGTTTTGCTTCGCACATCAGCAAGCGTAACACCGGGCAAAACTCCAAATGTCCAGAAACCTCGCAGCGCACTCAACGTGAGATCGTCCAGCAATTGCAAACGCTGATCGATTCCAGCCTTCAAAGTGTGTCGATCGAGTGTGTAGGTGTGATTGTAGACAAACTGATGGTCGTGCTGGCGTCGATTGATGGGCACGTTGGTAGACGTACCGATGATCGTGCTGTTGCAAAAGCTCCCGCTACAGAGAGAAGTGTTGAAGCGAAGCGTGGGAATATCATTACCGTCAACAACATCCTGCAGCGTGGCGCGGTTGCCGAAGCCGTAGCGAAACTCGCCGACTTGTTGCGGATTAAAGATGTGCGTAAACGTGAGGCCAGTGTTGTACTGGCGATTGTTCTGCGTGCCGAAGTTGTCACCGGCAATCAAACGACCCGTATCGAAAATCTGCCGGCTGTATTGGTATCGCAAACTCAAATTGTTGTTTTGGTTGATTATGTAATCGATGCGTCCGGTGTAATCGGAAATCGGGGTAGAGTTCTGCACGAGTTTGGTGACGCAACGATTCCCGCGGCCGCTCGCAATCATGTCCGCGCAGGCGACGGGATCATTTGGCGTCACGCCGTCTAACTCATCGGTCTTGTACAGATTCTGAATGGAACGCAGAAAGTTGAGATCAGCCTCGAGATTCGGGTGCGTGGCCGGATCGACACAGATAGGTCCGCCAGGCTTTACTGCCGCCGCTTCTGCTGCATCGCGACAGGCGCGCACTTCTTCCCCGGGAAGAAAGATGAACGAAGTACGCGGCGCTGCATCCTTGCTGAGGATCTTTTCGCCGCTCGTAAAGAAGAAAAGCTTGTTTCGACCGTTCAGAATGCCGGGCAGTATGACTGGCCCACCGAAGGTCCAGCCATACTGGTTTCGTCTCACGGGCGGCCGCGGCGAGATTGGGTTTCCGGTCACGGCACTGGTGCCCGCACGATTCGCGAAGAAATCATTGGCATTGAACTTATCGTTCTGAATGAAATCGTACGCTTCCCCATGAAACTGGTTAGTGCCCGATTTGGTTTGCACGAGAATGACGGCGCCACCTGCGCGACCAAATTCAGCCGAGTACGCATTCGTTAGCACCTGAAATTCCTTGATCGTACTGACGTTGATACCCTGCCGGTTCTGGTTCTCCGAGGAGTCGTCATTATTTATGCCGTCAACCTGGAACGTCGCTGAGCGTGTGCCCTGTCCGCTGAAGACGGCGCTCGAGCCAACCGAATTCGTTGGCACGTTGGCTGAGCCGATGAATGGAGCGTTTTGATAACCAGGAATCTGTTCGGCGAGCGAAAGAAAGTTGCGCCCGGGCAGCGGCGTGTTGGCGATATTCGTTTCCGAGATGGAGTGCTTGATTTCTCCGGTGGTGGTCTCGATCTGAGGCGCCTCACCAACAATCGAAATCTTTGCATCAACTTGTGAAACTTCTAGAGTGAAGTTTGAGACCGTATTCTTGTTAAGTTCAATTAGTACACCCGACTTCACTAACTTTTGGAATCCGGACGCTTCGACACTCACGTCATAAGTTCCGAGCGGCAGGAAAGGCACCGCGTATTGTCCGTCGCCGTTGGTGTTGACAGTTCGCACCAGTCCTGTTTCTGCGTTCTTGGCGGTAACCGGAACGTTGGGAATTACGGCGCCTGCGGCATCGCTGACTGTGCCACTGAGTGTGCCTGTGACTGTTTGGGCTGACGCGCAAGACAGCAACCCTAGAAACAAGACGACCAATCCACAGACCGTCAACTTAATCCGGCATCGCATAGCAGCCTCCTCGGGATGTGACGCTAATTGAAACTTGGGAGCGACCTCGCATTAGCGGGAAATCGCTGATTCTAAATCGAGCGGCGGTGAGGATATCAGGTCTTACGTAAGACCGCAAGACTTCTCTACGCGCTTCTGCGCACTGAGGTCCAGAGGCGGCAATTATTCATGTGAGGGTTTGGCAGGTGTATCGTCGGCCCGCGGTTGTTCCTGCGCGGTCACCAATGTCCCAGACAGGTACCAGTGTGCCGAGACGCAGACAATCGCCTTTGGCTTCGGAACGCTGTTGCCGATATCCGACCACGCTCTGGTCCATGCGGTCCTCGCTAGCGCGTTCATCGGATTGCCGTGTCCGAAGAAAACGGCAGGCATTGGCTTTGTCATGTTCATCTTCCTCGCTCGTCATTCTGTTCGTCCGCGACGTCTGCTCCCGACTTAGTGTGCGGCAGGCTCGCAACGGGAAGGTGCCAGCCGCGCCGTATCGCTACGAAGCGGATGCCGAAGCAGAGGACCGCGCCGGTAATTGCCATCGCAGTTGGTGGAAGATTCAGCACGTGACCAGTTACCACTACGAGCGCGCCGGCAAGCGCGGCAATGGCATACAGTTCCGAGCGCAGCACGGTCGGAG
>DASTOZ010000404.1:0-4390 GCA_035762365.1 Pyrinomonadaceae bacterium
TACCTATTCAAAACCATTAAGATAAACAGAAGCGGCAGATAGAGAACTGACGCCAACAGCAACCTGCGCGCTTGTTGCCGCGACATTGAGAACGCCGCACGAAGACTGCTGTAGAGAAAGAGCAATCCGAGTAGTACGGCGCCGGCCAGATAGATCCGGCCCGACATTCCGAGAACAGTTGGTAACACGCTGACTGGTAGAAGCATCAACGTGTAGGCCACGATTTGCTGCGCCGTCACCCGGCCGTCAGGTTCGACGACGGGCAACATTAGAATTCCCGCGCGGCTGTAGTCTTCGCGATACATCCACGCGATCGCCAGGAAGTGCGGGAACTGCCACAGAAACAGGATCGCAAACAGCACCCAGCCTTCAAGGCTGATTGAGTCGCGCGCCGCGGTCCAACCAATCAACGGCGGAACAGCGCCGGGAAAAGCGCCGACCATCGTAGACAGCGACGTTCTGGTTTTCAGCGGCGTGTAGGCGAACACGTAACCGGCGATAACGGTCAAGCCGAGTAGCGCACTCAACGGATTTACAAAGACGAGCAGATAAATCTCCGCGGCGATCGTGATTCCGGCGCCAAACGCCAGCGCCTCCCAGGGCATCAGCTTGCCTGCCGGCAGCGGCCGCATCGCCGTGCGACGCATCAATCCGTCGAGATCGCGTTCCGCATACTGGTTGAGCGCGGCGATTCCTGAAGACAACAGGCCGATGCCGAGCATGGCACTGAGCATCGCCACGTAATTGATGGGTCCCACTGAACCGAGCGCGAAGCCCGCGGCGGCAGTCAGCACGATCAAAAACGTGATTCGAGGTTTTGTGAGTTCGACGTAGGCGGCGACGCGTTCGCGCAACGACAAACGAGACCGCTCGATTAGGCGCTCGGGCGTCGCAACTGCCGGACTACGTAGATCGATAGCAAACTCTTCCATTCGTTAGCTACGACTCCTGGGGCCTGGCAGCCATTTCCATCGCCGCTTCGGAGGCCGGAAGCACCCTGTATGTTCTTAACGTCAAAAGTATGGTCGTCGCAAAGACCAGCGCACCGCAGGCGACGTGCGCGACAGTCACTCCGATCATCGGATGTAGCGGTTGCGGATCGTTCGGCGAACCGAGTCGCGTCAGATACGCGGCCACACCGAGAAACAGTTGCCCGACGAGCAGCAGCAGCGCGATCGTTGCGGGCCGCGTGAGAAACGTTTCACCTTTATGCCGCCGCAACACGTTGAACGAAGCGACGCCGAGCGCGATCGTGACGGCCAACGCGCCGCCGATGTGCGCGAGAACCAGTTCGACCGGCAACTGCTGGTCCCATTTCGCCGAGTGTCGCAACGTGGCGCCGATAACCAGTTGCAGAAAGATCGTCGCGAGCGCTGCGGCGCACAGGTAACGAAGCGGAAAGACGCCCTTCTCTTCTGTCAATGGTCGAGCTTCGATCCAGCTTCGCGAAGTAAAAACCGCGAGACCTACCGTCGTGCAGAAGAAGAGCTGAGCCACCGTCGCGTGCGCCGCGGAGACGCCAAGCGGCAACATCATCTTGACTGTCAGCGCGCCAAGCAGTCCCTGCACGATCACGCCTACGAGCGCAAACAAAGCAAGCCGCCAGATCCAGTACCTTTTTTCCTTTACACGAACGTAAATACAGAGCCCAATCGTCAGCAAACCGACGGTCGTGGCGATCATGCGGTGACCGTGCTCGTAGAAAAGATTTCCGACCATTTTCGGAAACAACAGGCCGTTTGAAGTCGGCCAGTCAGACGTCGCCAGGCCAGCATCGTTGCTGGTGACGAGCGCTCCGGCAATGATTAGAAAAAAGGTCGCGCAAGCGACGAGAATGGCGAAACGGTTCAGGCCCTTACTCATTGTCGATTTCCAACTGCCAACTGCCGATTGCCAGTTGCTCTTAATCGGCAATCGGCAATCGACAATCGGCAATGTTCTTTACTTGTGAAGCGACGGTATTTCCAACGCCGGCATCACCTTCAAATGTGAATTGACTGAAGTCGCCGCAGAGCCGAACGAAAAATCGGCTTTGCCTGCGCCGTTCGCGGGCACGGTCACGTCCATCGTCTTCGTCTGACCATCGGCGCCGCCTTCTCTCCAGGCGACTATGGTGTATTTGCCCGGCGGTACGCCTTTGATTTCATAGGCGCCGTTCGTGCTGCTAACCGAGAAGAACGGGGTCTTCAACACGCCGATGTAGGCCTTCATCCACGGGTGCTGGTTGCATTTGACCGGGATGATGACCTCGGATCGAGCAAAACTTTTCTCAATCGCCGGTGCGCCGTTCGGCTGCGACTGGTTCCATTCCGGATTTGTTTTCGGGATCCAGTGAATGTTGTGCTGAGTTTGATCGCTGTTGGTGATGCTGATCTTCTGGTTGGTCTGCACCCCAAACACGTGCGGGTTGTAGTGGCAACCCTTCTGATCGAGTTGAACGGCCGTGGTCGGAGTTGACCAGGCATAGTCACCAATCTTCTTACCGCCTTCAACAGTTCCCTCTTTGATATAGACGAAGGTGTTGGCCAGTTTGCCGTCGGTGACGATTGTATGATCCGTCATCAGATTGGGATTCGCCTTTCCACAGGCCGCATCGGCCGCGGTGTCGATTTTCGTCGGCGCCGGCGGTGTTCCGTCGTAGCTGACCACGCCCGCGATCGTTCCCGTTGGACCGCTGTAAGGTACGGCGCTTTCACCGGCCCCGCCGTTGACATTGGTAGTCGTTTCCGAACTCTTGCTGCAGGCAGAGCCCAGCGCGAGGAGAGACAGTGCAATCGCTAACACAAGCCAGACCTTTGTCTGCTTACTCATATCAATTCCTCCAAACTAAGATGACTTTCGCGTTAAATGTAGCACGGAAGCCGCATGAAAGCGGAACGCACTACAAGCTAATGAAAATCCGTGTTCGAATCGTTGTCGATAAATCTGCAAACTTAATCCGCGCTCAACACGCTCGCCGCCAGACGGCCTAACACGGCCTGTCCACGAGATCGCCAGTGGTGCTGACTCGATCTCCTTCGTTTCGCGCGCGCATGATTTTGCGTCGTCGCAGCTGTGGCGGCCGGTGCAGCCGGTCCCGCAGCCGACAAGGCACGCTGCTCTTCAGGCGTCATTAGAAACATGTAACGCACCAGCAGCCGAGCGTGATCCTGGTGATAAGCATTGGCGCTGGCCGGCGGATTCGGCAGGTTCACCACCCACCGATCGCCTTCTTTGCGGAACAACCCGCCCGGCATCGCCGTGCCCGGACTGATCTGCTTCGGATCCAGTATCCAGCGGAACGTCCAATCTGGTTTGAGGCGTTCGCTGGCCAGCAGGAAATTGGGCGCAATCGCCGTCGCGTCGTGTGTCGGTTCGCCCGTGATGTGGCACTTCAAACACGGCGTTCCCGACGTCATCATCTGCCGCGCCGTGATCCTCTCCTGCTCGCTCAGCGGCAACATCGGCTCCTTGATGTACGGGTCCTGCTGACCCGACATCGCCATGAAGAACCGCACCAGGATCTGCAACTCGTTCGGCGAGAAGTTGAACGTTGGCATTCGGAAATGGAGATACGGACGCACGCCGTTGCGATCGAGACCGGGCTGCGCGCGAAATCGCATCGCCTGGGCGGCTGCCGGCGCGTTCGTAGATCCAGTGGTTGTACTCGCTGGTGGCGACGCCGCGGGTTGCGCGCCGGCTTGTCCGGTTGCTTGTTGGACCTGCGCCGTCAGCGCATTGATCTGTTGCTGCTGCGCCGGAGTCTTCTCACCACTCAACGACGGATCGTGCAGGAACTTCAGCAACCATCCCGGATCGACGCGCGCGCCTTCACTCGTCAGCCGCGGCGGCAAGAGATCCGTTTGACCCTTAAACATCGGCAGGTTCTGGACCACCGACTCCTGCCCGATCTGGAGCTGGTGACAGCCCTGACAGTTGTATTTCTTGATTACCCACCAACCGTTCTGAATGTCCTGTCGACGCTGGTCCTGCGGCGTGTAGAAAAGCGTAGACGGCACGTTCGCGCCTTCTTTACCGACGCTGCCCAGCAGGAACGTCGTCAGCGCGACGCGCCATTCTTCGGTCAGGTACGGCTGCGGCATTCGGAGTTTGTCCTTCGGATCTTTCTCCTTGCCAACGTCGTAGATCGACGGCCGCCAGATCTTCCGTTCGAAGAAGCCCTTGTGGTTGTACCAGGGTTTATGTTCGCCGTCCTTATGAAGCTCTAATGGATCTTCGCCATTCTCCGCATGGTGCGTTTGTAGCGCGAAGTCCAGACGCTCGATCGGCGTGGCGCCTTCGACCGTCAGCTCCTTACCGATGCGCTGTTCGTCTTCGAAGCCACGAATCTCGTGACAGCCGGCGCACCCGTACTGCTTGATCAGTGCCTTGCCTTTGTCTTTCAGGTTCG
>DASTOZ010000405.1:0-3007 GCA_035762365.1 Pyrinomonadaceae bacterium
CGACGCGCGACAATCGACGACCAGAATGCTGTACTTGACTGGCTGTTGCAGAAGTATGGTTTACAGGTAACTCCCAAGTCCTCAACTTAGCCCCGCCCGGAATTCATCTGCCGGAATTCATCTGGAATAAAAAGCTTAAAGATGGTATAAGCAAAGACACCGCCCTATCCCCTTAATTGTTCTTTCGCGCGTTTGCGCTTTGTAGTGGTCCCCCAAAATCTCCCCAACCGTGCGGCGCGTTCTACATAGCTCTAGGTGTCCTTAGATAAAGGGGGTTTGCGATGCTCAAATCGCTCACTGTTGCCGCCGTTTTTGTCGTCTCTTTCGTCTGTGCAGATCTGGTCTGCGCCCAAACAGGCGGAACTAAAACAACTCAATCACTCGCTTTAACCAACCATTCGAACGACGCCGGCGCGTCGCGGCCGACGGAGAAAGCGGTGACGCCCGAAGCCAGGGCGGCGGCGAAAAAACTCTACAAAGAAGGTGTGAAGTACGGTCTCGCCGGCCTTCACGCGCAGGCTGCTGCGACGTTCGAAAAAGTAGTGGCGCTCGATCCGCAGTTTGCCGATGCCTACTTCTCACTCGGTCACGCGTATTTCGATATGAAGCGCTGGGCCGAGGCCGCGAAGAACCTCGACCGCGCGCTCGAACTCAATCCGAAAGACGTCGAAGCACAGGATCGACTCTCGTTTGCGCGCACGATGTTGCAACCATATGGCGGCGGCACTAAGCCCATCTTCGTCCGGCCCGCGCGCACGGTGCAAACAAAGTCAGTAGAACTAAATCCAGTAGCACCGAAGGCGGTAGAACCGAAGCAATCCGCACCAACGCAGCAACCAGTCGGTTCGCCAGTTTCGGTCGCAACGAAAACGGCTGGGCCAACGACGGTCGACAAAGAAGAAGAAGTTTCTGACAACAAAACCAACACCGACGAGAGCGCGCTGACTCGGATCTATCGCATCGGAGCGAACGACGTTCTCGATATTCGCGTTTCTGATTCGACGTCGTCGCAGTCGACCTTGTTTACCGTGACGCCCACAGGTTTTTTGGAGCATCCACTACTGGGCGAACCCATGCAGGTCGGTGGACTAACAGTCGATGAAATCACCGCGCGAATTGAAGGCGATCTGAAACGACGCGCGTTAGACAACACGAAAGTAACGGTTGGCGTTCGTGACTATGCGAGTCATGCGATTCTCGTGAGCGGTTTGGTGAAGGACGCCGGGACAAAGATCCTGCGGCGAGAAGCGATTCCGCTTTATGTCGTCGTCGCAGACGCGCAACCGCTACCGGAAGCTGCGCGAGTGACCGTTATGCGAAACGAGTCGAACCAGTTGTTCGAGATCGAACTCACGCAATCGAGCGACATGAATTTGCTCGTGCGTCCGGGCGACGTCATCACACTTCATGCGAACGCGACGCAGTTTCTTTACGTTGGTGGTGAGGTCAAATTTCCTGGTGAAAAAACGTATCGGCGAGGTCTAACGCTGACGCAGGCGATAATCGCTGCCGGCGGCCTGCTGGATAAACCAAAGGAAATCCGGTTAGGACGCGATGACGGCCGCGGATTTCTGATCGTGACGAAGTTTAAGTTGAAAGACATCGAGTCAGGGAAGGCGCCGGATCCACTGGTGAGACCCGGAGACCGGATTACCGTCGTTAAGTAAAGAGGACTTGCGTAGGAACAAGGTCATGGCTGTACCAAGGAAACTGATCGTTGTGCCAAATGAGGCGACGCGCGAGTTGTGGCGCATCGCCGATACCGGCGAAACGGATGATCTCGAAGCGGTGTTGCAGCGCGCAGACATCAATGCGCGCAACAAGCACGGAATGACGGCGCTGATGCGCGCGGCGCATCACGGTCGCGTAGGGTTGGTGCGTGTGCTGCTCGAACACGGCGCCGATCCGAACCTGGAGCGAAACGATAACTTCACGGCGCTCTCGTTAGCGGCGTTCTTCGGACATGCCGAGATCGTCGAGGTGCTGATGCAGCACGGTGCGAAGACCGATGTGGCAACGCGGTTTGGTACGTCGCCGCAAATCTGGGCCAAGGCGCGCAGTTACGGTGATGTTGCGCGTTGTCTCGAGAAGCGGAGTGAGGATGTGAAGCCCGTGTCAACCGTGCCGCCTGTGGTTTCAACTAAACGTAAACCTGAACCTGAACCGGAGCCTGAGCCGGAAGTTGAACAACCGGTCGAACCCATCGTCGTACGAACGCTGAAAGATCCACCGGAGATCTGGGATCTGGTCCAGGAGGCGCCACGAAACTTCAATGCCAGGTCAGCGTTTATGGGCCGCATGGGCCGGCTGAACGGTGCTTTGGCAGTGACGCTCGTTGTATTGCTTGTAATCGCTGCCGGCGCGGTTGCGGCGTTCTATTTCAGGAATAAGCTACCGGTGCGATTGTCGAGTGTGCCCACGCAAACCTCAGCGAGCGTGCCTGCAGCGACGGCGCCAGCGACGACCGTTCCTGCGCCGGTTGTCAACCAGGCTTCGGACGTCACGACGAACGTAACTCCTGAGTCGCCCGTAGTCGCGACTGAACCGGCGAACGTGGAAGTGATCAGCACTCCGATCAATCGTCGCCCGCGTTCGTTTGCACGGCCTCGTGCGACTGGAGGCGAGGTTGAGAACCAACCAGCGACCGTCGAAACAGCCGTGGCGCCCCCCGCGGTCACGCTCCCCAAACCCGAACCGAAGACTTCACTTGAAGTGGATGCAAAAAAATCGACGGCTACGGCAAATTCTCAGATGGTCGCTCCGCCGAAACCGACGCCGCCGAAAGCAAAAGTGATCCAGTGGCCCTGAGAACAAACAATGACTTCCGGTTTAACGCGTTTTGTTTCCGCCCTTGTTGAGTTTCTATCACAACGCAAAATCTTGTTGACCTCATCTGGCGGAGTTCTTATTCTTTGGCCCTCTCCGCCCGAACGTAAAGTTGAAGCTGTGCATTGCCCCAGCAGTGTGCCACGTGAAATTGCCGCAGGCGCGGGCGGCTGGTGGGTTT
>DASTOZ010000406.1:0-2379 GCA_035762365.1 Pyrinomonadaceae bacterium
GACATCGCTTTGTACTCAACCTCGCCACGGTAGAAGTTGAAATACGGCGTGCCCTGCATCACGTCGCCGGCGTCGACGAGCAACGTGTTCGGGTTCTCCTGACGAACCCGCTTGACGAGCGTGGCGCGACGCGCGACGCCTCCCTTCCCGGCGTTCGCGTCGTTGGCAGGCAACGGCTCGATCTGTGAATGCGTGTCGTTGGTGTGCAGGATCGTAATTACGGTATCGGCCGCAGCGTACCCCGCGATTAGCTCGAGGCTGCGTGGCAAACCGATCAGCGTAGCGCCGAAGGCGGCGGAAGTTGTGAGAAAGCTGCGTCGACTGATAGGGGGATTGATCATCTGGGCTCCTCCGGTCCCTTCCGATCCGGACCGACTTGCACGTAACGACCGTCCCTTGCAGGACGGATGTTTCGGCCCGCCGCTGTTTCCGCTTTGACGTAATCGATGATCGAGTCTCGCAGCGTGAGATTCAGCGGCGTTTTGCTCTTCGCTTCATGCAACAAGGCATACGCGCCACTGTTGAGATTCAGCAAATAATCGATCGTGACGATCGTGTAGATCTTTTCGGGATCGATCTCCTGTTCCTGGCCGCTCTCGTCGACAAGTTTGCCACTTACAAACTCCGCCCGGTTCTGATCGTTCCACTTGAAATGAATACGCGCACCCGACTGAGCGTCGCGGGCCAAGACCGGAAGCAGCTTCAAGAGCTGCGCGCCGTTAATCTCGAGCGCGACGAGCGCATTCTCGAACGGCAGCAACTCGAAGATGTCGCTGGCGCGCAGTTCGCCGGCTGAAATCTCGTTCTTTCGCAGACCACCCGCGTTGACGATCGCCAGCGTAATCGGCTTGCCGAGTTTTGCTTTTGCCTGCGCGCGCATGCCGTCGGTCACGAAGCTGCCGAGCGAGCCGCCGCCGGCGCCGTCTTTCTTGAGCACGTCGTCGAGTTTTCCGAGTACGAGCGTCAGCGCGCGGACCTTTTCGCTGTAGGGCGCGATCAGTTTTTGAATCGCCGGATCGTCGGGAATGCTCGCGTCGACGGTGGTTTGTTTTGCGCGCGTGCCGACTTTGGTTGGCGCGGGTGCGTTGATTACTGGCTTGGCAGGTTCGGGACTTGCCGGACACGGTTCGATCGCCGTTTGCGCGAGCGACGACGCTGCGAACACTCCTAACGCGAATACGAGAAGCAGTACGCGAAGTGTAATCACGGGTAACACAGATCCTTTGCTGCGAGCGATTGACCTAAGCGAAGAGCTTGCATAGTATGTCGCACCACGCATCACCCATGCAAACGTGTTAGCTTTAGCAACTTCCGCATCTGAAGGAGAAACAAGTTGGCTACGTCTTCTGCTCAGTTTGCTTCCGAATTCAGCAATCCAAACCTCGCCGTGCTGCTGTCTGAAGAGAAGATTCAGGCGCGCATCAGAGAGTTGGGAGCGCAGATCACGCACGACTATGCCGGGCTCAATCCGCTGTTGATTGGTGTGCTGAAAGGCGCGTGTTTCTTTCTCAGCGACTTGATGCGCGCGATCGACACGCGCGTGAGCGTCGAGTTTATGGCGATCTCGAGTTACGGATCTTCGACGCGCACGTCTGGTGAAGTGCGGATCATGAAAGACCTCGACGTGCCGATCGAAGGACGACACATACTCGTCGTCGAAGACATCGTCGATACCGGACTCACGCTGTCGTACCTGATCGCGAACCTGCAGTCGCGTGGCGCAGCGAGTGTGAAGCTGGCCGCGCTGCTCGACAAGTACGAGCGGCGGCAGCGTGAAGTAAAGATCGATTATTTGGGTTTTCAGATTCCGGACGAGTTCGTCGTGGGTTATGGGCTCGATTTTGCGGAACGTTACCGCAACCTGCCGTTTATTGCCGTACTGAAAGATCCGAGTGCTTAGAGAAAACCAGGGTTTCTTTCCGACTGACCTCCCGCAAGCGGGAAACACATGTAAAAGGAATCAGAAAATGCTCCGCAGATGCCTGACGCTACTCTTCCTTTGCGCGCTGCCCGTCAGCGTGGCGGCCCAAAACCCCGACTACTCGAAAGTGGAGATCAAAGCGACGAAGGTCGCCGGGAATGTCTACATGCTCGAGGGCGCGGGCGGAAACATTGGCGTCTCCGTTGGCACTGACGGCATCCTGATCGTCGACGACCAGTTTGCGCCGCTGGCCGAAAAGATTCGCGCAGCGCTCAAGGGACTGAATCAGGGGCAACTGCGTTTCATTCTGAACACGCACTGGCATGGCGATCACACCGGCGGAAACGCGTCTTTCAGTCCGGAAGCTACGATCATCGCTCACGACAACGTACGCAAACGGCTGTCGAGCGAACAGAAAATTCCTTTCTTCAACTCGACCGTTCCCGCATCGCCGAAAG
>DASTOZ010000407.1:0-3218 GCA_035762365.1 Pyrinomonadaceae bacterium
CACTCACAGAAACGCTTTGATTCCGATTTATGCCTTTAGGTTGGGCTTCCGGTTCCCTTGACAACCGCAAAGACCACCAGCAGCGCAAACAGCACCAACGACTCGATCAGCGCCAAACCGAGAATCATCATCGTTTGGATACGACCAGCCGCGCCTGGATTTCGTGCCGCACCTTCGCACGCCGCCGCGCCGATTCGCGACTGACCAAGAGCGCCGCCCAGCACCGCGATTGCGAAACCGACGCCGGCAGCGATCGCGCGGTACTTGTTCACGGAAAACGCATTGTCGGCGGCGCCGCCCGTCGCAGCGTCAGCTTGCGCGAACGTAGTCATGGCACTGAAAAGAATGCCGACGACGGCGAACAGCAGGATTCTGAATTTGCTCATGTTTCCTCCTACGATCTGCGTTCTAAACTGCTCGCCCGTCACATCGCTGCTTACACCGAAGCGTTTTATTATTTCGCCTGCATCCGGTATCCACCGCCCCTCTTACAACGGCGCTCCAGCGAGACAGACATGACCTGCTTCCATAGAACCGAAGCTATGACTTATCGGTGTTTACGGAGTGTGACTGGGAAACAATCTATTCAAATTGCGCGGCAACGTGTTGCTGACCCGAGTGTCGCATCGCTCACCGCGCGCTCGATAAAGCCATTAGGTTAAAAAGCCACTAAGTTAAAACTGGGGCGATCATCTCGTCGCCTTCGTCCTCTTCGTCATGCGCTCCGTGCGCGCCATGCTCGTGCGGCGCATGCGAGACCTCGCTGATGTAAAGCTGCGACAGCAGTATGAAAACAAACGTTTGAATCAGCGCCACGAAAACGCTCAACGGCATCAGGAGCATCGGGAAAAAGTAGGAGATCGGCGGCGCAAGGTTCTGCACCGTCGCGATCACCTGTTCGTCGGCAAACAAGTTACCGAAGAGACGAATGCCAAGCGAGAACGGGCGAATGAAGTTACTGATCAGCTCGATCGGAAAGATCAGCCACGCAATCCACCAGACAGGACCAGCAAGGTGCTTCAGGTGGTTAAGAATGCCGTTTTCACTGATGCCGATGTAGTTGTAATAAAGGAACGAGCTGAGGCCCAGTGCGAAAGTGACGCTCGTTGCCGCGGTCGGACTCATGAACAGCGGAAACAGTCCCATCAGGTTTGAAACCAGGATCAGGACCGCGAACGTCATCACCACGGGGAAGTACTTCAGACCATGTGGTCCAATGATGTCCTGGATCATGTTGCGCACGGCCAGCACACTGACCTCCAGCGTCTGCTGGCCCCCGCCTGGTTCAGACTCCGATAGCTTCCCTTTGAAGATCCAGATGAGCGCAACGCTCAGGATGCAGGCGATGAAGAACATCACCGTGTACCACGGTATGGCGTTATCGGCGGTGTATGGACCAAACACGTCTTCGGGCGTCGCGCCGAATTTTGCGAGTATTTTGACCCAGATCGGTCTGGTGTAGGCGAGCTCGAATTTCAGAGCCGCTTCACCGAACCAGTTATTCACAAGCTCGACGATGATCGGTGTATGATGTGCCGCTTCTTCGGCATGCTCTCCCGCTTCAGCGGCTTCGGCCAACCACAACATCAACTGATTTCCTCTCGCTGGATGATTGCGAAGTAAAACTCTCTTGCTGCTTCAACGAATATTGCGACTACAAAAGTCGACATGCCCCACAACGTGAAAGGCAGCGACAACACATCGAGCTGGTAAAGCGAAAAAACGAGCGCTGCAATCACCACGTAGCGCAGCACAAATTGAGCGATCCTCAACTGCGGTCGTCCACCGTGGACCGAAAGCTCGATTGCCGCCGCCGCTGAGTTCTTCAACCAGCGGTGACTGAGCAAGGCCAGCAATCCTCCGACCAGCAACCCGGTCGTTACACGCCATGGACCAATCACCGCCGACACAACAACTGCCAGCCCGGTGGTAATCACCATCGTGCGGAAAATCCTCAGATTGATAGCATTGCTGGCTGCGTCGGACATTCGCAAAGCCGCCGATTTTAATTTAATACGTCTTGGAACTCAAACGAACAAACTCGAACAGCCCGGCCGCGGAGCCAAGAATGATCCCGCCCACCAGACACCAGGGCTGCGTACCGAGCCATCTATCCAGCATGTATCCGAAACCAGCGCCCGCGATGACCGAGGCGAATATGGTAAACCCGGCAGCGTAAGCGAAACCGGCTTTCCGGTTCTCTTCCGGGTTCGGTCGCGATGAATCCGGCGGTTTCGGTGATTGCGACATCGAAGGGTTCACCAACTCTCGCGCGTCAGAAAGTTTTTCGGCACTTCGTAAAGCATCGCCCGGCGCGAGTGGCGCATGGAATCGTGAATGAAACAGACGTGCGTGCACCAGCACGACTTGCCGCCGTCGATCGCCGCCAGTTCCGTGTCGCGAGCGTGAGCGGCCCACAACGCACCGAAGTCGTAATCGAAATCGCCGAGCGTCGCAAACTTCTCGCGCAACTCACAGGCGCGCACGTCGCCGTTGTAGTCGATGACGGCCGTCGTCTCGCCTGCCGTGCACGGAAACGGCCACGGCGTTGATTGTTGAAAGTTTGCGTGCTGCGTGCGGTAGTGCGTGGTGATCGTGCCGACGTACGCGGCGTTCTTCACGAACCGCTTGCTCGCGTCGTCGCCGGCGAACATGCGATCGCCGTAGCGCTTTGTGAGATTCGCGGCGTGCGCGTACATCGCGGGCAAGACTTCCGGCGGCACTTGTTTGATCTCGTCGCCGACCAGAGTCTCACCGCGAATGATGTTGAAGTACTGGCCGTCAAGCTTGTAGTTGGTCCACATGAACTCCGAGAGCATTTCGATCTCAGTGTAGTTGGCCGCGCAGACGACGGTGTTCACATTCAACCGGAATCGATCGGTGTATTTGGTTTTGAGTGGGTAGAGAGACTCGATACAGTCGAGCGCCTTTTGCCAGTTGCCGGGAACGCCGCGGATGCGATCGTGAGTCTCGCCGTAACCGTCGAGCGCGACGTTCAGGTAGAGATCGAGGCGCGGGTTATTTGCCAGCGCGCCATCGACGATGTCGAAGACGCGGGACTTGATCAGACCGTTTGTCGGAATGATGACACGCTCGACGCCGTTGTTCGCGACGAACATGTCGATGATCTGCGAGACGTCGCTACGCAGCGTTGGTTCGCCGCCGGAGAGCCAGAGGTCAGTGATCGGCGGCATCGTGCGCGAGACTTTTTCGATTTG
>DASTOZ010000408.1:0-7375 GCA_035762365.1 Pyrinomonadaceae bacterium
CGTTTCCTGACGAATGGCACGAGAACATCACCACGCCGTTGTGGACCGGAACGAGTCTCGTCGTGTCGGGCACGCGCGCCGGGACGCATGCGTATTCGCTCGCGCAATCGGGTGGTAAGTGGCAGGCGACTGAGGTCTGGAAAAACGCGGATGTGGCGATGTACATGAGCTCGCCAGTGTTTGGCGACGGTTTGATTTACGGGCATTCGTCGAGAAAGAAAGGGCAGTTTGTGGCAGTCGACGCGAGGACTGGTGTGCTGAAGTGGGCGACGGAAGGACGCGAGGGTGAGCATGCTTCGTTGTTGCTGACGCCACAGCACGTCGTGTTTTTGACCAACGGTGCAGACCTTATCGTCGCAAAGCGCGGGACGCCCGCATTTGCGCTGGAGAAACGCTACGACATCGCCGAAGCTTCGACCTTCGCGATGCCCGTCCTGCTCGGCCCCAACCTCCTCGTCCGCGACGCTACGGGGTTGATGCTGTTGTCGGGGAAGTGAAACACGGATCCGTATTGCCCTTACATGTGTCTCCCACTGCCGCGAGTCCAGTGAAAAAGGTCTCCAAAACCGACCTACCGGATTAATGCTATTGACAGGAAACTAAGCCAGAGTTTACACAGAGTATAGGCGCAGAAAACTCCCCTCCGTTTTAGCTCTGCGCAAATCTATTCAGTGAGCTTGTCCCCCTGGACTTTGGAAGGCGTTTCCCCATTACTGTTAAGTCGACTCGTCGACGCCAGCGTCGATGGCATCTTCGCGTTTGACCGCGAATTGCGCCTGATCGCCTGGAACCGCGCGATGCAACGCATCAGTGGCCTCGCACGCGACGAAGTCCTCGGCAAAAGCGTCCTCGAAGTTTTTCCGTTCCTCCACCAGGGCCACGAAGGCTCGTTGCTCGAGGCACTCGCCGGCAAAGAGTCGGTCTGCCAGAACCAACCATACGGACCCGCCGAAGGCGGCGCATTCGAGTGTCGTTACTCCCCATTCGTCGACGAAGAAAACAGGATCGCGGGCGGAATCGCGATCATCACCGACATCACCGCGCGCAAGCAGGCGGAAGAAGCCGTCCACGCCGCGTATCGACAACTTGCGTTTCACGTCGACAGCTCGCCGCTGGCAGTAATCGAATGGGACAGCGATTTTCGCGTCTCTCGCTGGTCTAAATCAGCCGAACGGCTCTTCGGTTGGAAAGCCGACGAGGTGATTGGCAAACACGTCAACGAGTGGCGGTTCGTGTTTACCGACGACGTCGATGCCGTCGCTCTCGTGACGAACCGTCAGCGCGAAGGCGTGGAAGTCCAGGGCGTGCTGCGCAACCGCAACTACACGCGTGAAGGGTCGATCCTGTTTTGCGAGTGGTACAACTCCGTGCTGCGTGACGAACGCGGACGGCTCGTTTCCGTCCTGTCGCTTGTGCTCGACGTGACGGCGCGCGAGAAAGCGGAACAAGAGCGCGCGGCGTTGCTCGTTCGCGAACGCGACGCCCGACAACACGCGGAAGAAGCGGATCGTCTTAAAGACGAGTTTCTAGCCACGCTTTCACACGAGCTGCGCACGCCCCGGACGTCGATACTTGGCTGGGCCTCGATGATTCGCAACGGCGAGGTTGAAGGCGCGAATGCCACGCGCGCGCTCGAAACGATCGAGCGCAACGCCCGTTCGCAAGCGAGGTTGATAGATGATCTACTCGACGTCTCGCGCATCATCACCGGCAACCTGCGTCTCGATCTGAACCCGCTGAACCTGACGCCCATCGTCGAAGCCGCCGTCGACGCACTGCGTCCGACGGCCGATGTGAAAGACATCCACCTTCGCACGGAGTTCATCTCGGGCGAGTGTCTGGTGAAAGGCGATCCCAATCGCCTGCGCCAGGTGATTTGGAACCTGCTCTCCAACGCCATAAAGTTCACTTCACGCGGCGGCACTGTAAACATCAGTCTCTACTGCGTCGAGTCGAATGCCCGTTTGACGGTCAGCGACACGGGAGAAGGTATTCCGGAGGCGTTTCTGCCGTACGTGTTCGACCGGTTTCGCCAGGCGGAGCCGTCAATCTCGCGGAAACAGGGCGGACTCGGTTTGGGACTCGCCGTTGTTCGTCATCTAGTCGAGTTGCACGGCGGGACGATCGAAGCCGAGAGCGAGGGGCTGGGAAAGGGTTCGACGTTTACGGTCGATCTGCCGCTGGCACAAGAGCGCAGAGATCCGGCGCGCGCTGAGGAACGACGTCGCGAGGTCGAACGGCGTCACAGTCGCAAAGATCGCGTCAGGCTCGACGGCATTCACGTGCTGCTCGTGGAAGACGACGACGATTCACGCAAGTTGCTCGGCACGATGCTGAAGCGCTACGGTGCGAAGGTCACGTCGACCAAGTCGGCTGCGGAGGCGCTCGATGTTTTCTCAGGAGAACTGCCCGATCTCATGATCAGCGACATCGGCATGCCGGACCAGGACGGTTACGAATTGATTCGCAAGTTGCGTGAGCGGCCGTTAGACGAAGGCGGCGCCACGCCGGCGATCGCTTTAACAGGTTACGCCTCGCGCAAGGACCGTGAGCGCGCGCTGGCCGCGGGTTATCATAAGCACATGGCAAAACCGGTCGAGCAGGCTGAGATGATTGCGGCAATCGCCAGCCTCGTTGGCGGACCATCTACTTTTACAGATTGAGGTAAAGATGAGACGAAGACTTTTCGTGCTTCCAGTAATTCTCCTGCTGCTCATTCCGGTACTCGCGCAGCAAGTCGATCCGTCGGTGTTGACCGTCGAATCGATGTTTACGTATCGCGGCAAATCGCTGGGTCCGGTCTGGTGGCAGGCCAACGGCAGCGGTTATCTCGCACTCGAACCGTCGCCGGCAAGGAAAAACTTCGTTGACCTCGTTCGTTACGACACCGCGACCGGAGAACGCTCGGTGAAAGTCGCGGCGGAAAAGTTGATCCCGCAAGGCGCGACCAACCCGCTGGAAGTCGAAGAGTTTTTCCTGACGGACGACGAGCAGAAGTTGCTGGTCTTTACCAACACCGCCCGCGTCTGGCGCAGCAACACTCGCGGCGACTACTGGGTGCTGGATCTCGCCACCGGCAAGCTTCGAAAACTCGGCGGCGCGGAGGCGAAACCTTCGACGCTGATGTTTGCGAAGTTCTCGCCTGACGGTCAGCGCGTCGGCTACGTGCGCGAGAACAACATCTACGTCGAGGACCTTTCAGGCAATAACGCGATCACAAAGATCACGACTGACGGCTCGCGTTACATCGTCAACGGCACTTTCGACTGGGTGTACGAAGAAGAGCTCTTCTGCCGCGACGGTTTTCGCTGGAGCCCCGACAGCAAGCAGATCGCTTACTGGCAGCTCAACTCCGAAGGCGTGAAGGAGATGACGCTGATCGACGACACGTCGAATCTTTATCCCGTCACGCAGACTTTTCCGTATCCGAAAGCCGGTGAGACGAATTCCGCGGCACGCGTCGGCGTGGTGAGTGCAAACGGCGGCGCAACGCGTTGGATGGAAGTGCCGGGCGATGCGCGCAACAACTATCTTCCGCGCATGGAGTGGGCCGCTAACTCCGAAGAAGTCGTTATTCAACAACTGAACCGCCGCCAGGACACGAACACCGTGATGCTTGGCGACGTGCGAACCGGCAAAGTTCGCTCGATCCTCGTCGAGAAAGACGAAGCATGGGTCGACACCGGGTGGGGCGATATCGATTGGGACAAGACCGGAATCGCGCGCGGCGACGTCGAATGGATCGAAGGCGGCAAGCGTTTCCTGTGGGCCAGTGAACGCGATGGTTGGCGTCACGTGTACTCCGTTTCGCGCGATGGACGCGACGTCAAAAACATCACGCCCGGTAACTACGACGTCATCACCGTCGAACGAGTGGACGCGAAGAACGGTTATCTCTACTTTATCGCTTCGCCCGACAATGCGACCCAACGATATCTCTACCGCGTGCGCCTCGACGGCGGAACAACGGGCAAAGAAGAACGTCTGACGCCCACCACGACGCCCGGGGGCCATTCGTACAACATCTCGCCGCGTGGCGATTTCGCGATTCATTACTATTCGAGCTTCAACCGCGTCCCCGTCACGGAAGTCGTTCGCATTCCCGAACACACGCTGGCGCGCACGTTGATCGACAATCGCGAATACCAGGGCCGCATCGACAAGTTGAAGCCGACGCCCACCGAGTTTTTCCGCGTGGATATCGGCGAAGGCGTGCAGCTCGACGGCTGGATGATCAAGCCACCCGATTTCGATCCGCAGAAACGTTATCCGGTGCTGTTCCACGTCTACGGTGAGCCATGGAGCCAGACGGTGATGGACGTTTGGATGGGTCGCAACGCGCTGTGGCATCGGATGCTGGCGCAGCAGGGTTACATCGTTGCCAGCGTCGACAATCGCGGCACGCCGGCGCCGCGTGGCCGTGCGTGGCGCAAGATCGTCTATCGCAAGATGGGCATCATCAGTTCGGCTGATCAGGCGAACGCGGCGAAGGCGATTGCTAAGTGGCCGTTTGTCGATCCGTCACGAATTGGAATCTGGGGCTGGAGCGGCGGTGGTTCCTCCACGCTGAACGCGATGTTTCGTTATCCGGACGTTTACCTGACGGGAATCTCGGTCGCGCCTGTGCCGGACCTTCGCTACTACGACACGATTTACCAGGAGCGGTACGGCGGTCTGCCGAAAGATCATCCTGAGGAGTGGAAACAGAGCTCCCCAATTACGTTTGCCTCGCAGTTGAAGGGAAATCTGCTGGTGATCCATGGAACCGGCGACGACAACGTCCACTACCAGGGCACCGAGGCGCTGATCAATGCCCTCGTGGCGGCGAACAAGCAGTTCTCGCTGATGTCGTATCCGAATCGTTCGCACGGCATCTACGAAGGGCCCGGCACTCAGCTCCACTTGTTCTCAACCATGACGCGGTACCTACACGAGAAACTGCCGCCCGGCCCGGCGGTGCCGACGACGAGCGCAGCCCGGTAAACGGCTGAAGCTAAAAATGTTTGGCCGTTGAGTGTTGATCTGTGTTAGTCTGTTTTTGCCCTACTCACTTCCTCATCACAACAGGCAAAAACCGTCATGAATCGACTCGACGCAGGACTGCGACGACTCGTCGCTACAAATCTCATCGGAATGTTATTCGTCGATCTGGCAGGAAGAATTCTCGACGTGGACGAGAGTTTCCTGCACACGGTCGGCTGCGCGCGGACTGAGCTGCCCGCGCGAATTCACGATCTCACGTCTCCGGAAGATCGTCGTCTGGACGACGAGGCGTTCGAGAAGCTGATGGCGTTCGGCGCCTGTGCGCCGTTCGAAAAGACTCTCGTTCGCCGCGATGGCAGTCTTGTCCCCGTGCTGTTTGGCGCGGCGCTTTACGAAGAAGAGATCGCGTGCTTCGTCGTCGACCTGTCGCAGAACAAGCAGGCTCAGGAAAAGCTGAATCACCTCGCGTATCACGACGCACTCACCGACTTACCCAATCAAACGCTCTTCAAAGATCGTCTCAAGCAGGCGATCGCGATGTCGCGTCGAAACGATCAGATGCAGGCGGTGTTGTTGCTCAACCTGGATCGGTTCAAGACGATCAACGACTCGCTCGGCTATATGGCAGGTGATCGGCTGTTGCAGTCCGTTGCACAACGACTGACGAGCTGCGTGCGTGAGAGCGACACAGTGGCGCGTTTCGGCGGCGACGAGTTCGCGATTCTGCTGACGCACGTCCCGCGGGCTCAGGAGGCTGCGAACGTTGCGCGCGCTGTGAAGGAAGCACTCGATCAGGCGTATCTGTTTGACGATCAGGAAGTGTTTGTCGCCAGCAGCATCGGCATCGCGGTTTATCCGACGGACGGGCGCGACACGGGAAGTCTTTTGAAGAACGCGGGCGCCGCGTTGGATCGCGCGAAGGTTCAGGGCGGAAACAATTATCAGTTTTACACGGCCGGTGGAACGACCCGCGCCTTGAAGCAACTGGTGCTCGAAAGCAATCTGCGCGGCGCGCTCGAGCGTTCGGAGTTCGTCGTTCATTACCAGCCGCAGGTGACGATTCCCGACTTTCATCTCATCGGCATGGAGGCGTTAGTACGTTGGCGCCATCCGAGTCTTGGATTGCTGTATCCGAAAGAGTTCATTCCGCTGGCGGAAGATAGCGGGCTGATCATTCAACTCGGCGATTGGGTGTTGCGGACGGCGTGTACGCAAAGCATGGCGTGGCAGGATGCGGGGCTTGCGCCGATGCGACTGTCAGTCAATTTCTCGGCGCGACAATTTCAACAGGCGACGTTCATCTCGTCGGTGGCGTCGATATTGAAGGACACGAACCTCGATCCGCGGTGGCTCGAGCTCGAACTGACTGAGAGCTCGATCATGAAAGATCCCGAGGTGGCGATCGAGAAACTTCACGAGTTGAAACTGATGGGGATCAGGGTCGCGATCGACGACTTCGGCACGGGTTACTCGTCGCTCAACTACCTGAAGCGTTTTCCGATCGACACGTTGAAGATCGACCGGTCGTTCGTGTCTGACATCTGTAAGGATCCGCACGACACGGCGATTGTGCGCGCGATCATCACGTTGGGCCACGCGCTCGATCTCACGGTAGTGGCGGAAGGTGTCGAGACGCAGGAACAGCTTCAGTATCTCACGTCGCTCGATTGCGACGTCTTGCAAGGATTTCTCTTCAGCAAGTCACTCACCGTCTCGGCGTTCGAGGAATTGCTAATGGAGCATCGCCAGGTCGTGCCGTCCACGACGTCGGTGGTGTGAAAAGAATTTGAATTCAGAGAATTCTTTTTTCCATTGACCTCCCGGAAGCGCGAGACACATGTGAAAAAGAATTTTATAGAATTCCTTTTTCCATGACCTCCGCAAGCGGGAGACACATGTAAACCTCACTTGCTTACGATCGCGATAATTCGCAACGGGCCGCCGCTTCCGCCTTTAATCTTCATCGGCAACGCAATCACTGAAAAACCTCGCGCGGGGAGTTGATCGAGATTGGCGACGTTTTCGAAGGCCGGAATGTCCTTGTCGAAGAGTGTTCGATGGCTTTCGAATAAGCTCGATTGCCCGTAGTCGATGCTCGCGGTGTCGAGCCCGATCGCCTTGATCGATCGGTTCTGCGTTAACCAGCGCGCGGCGTCAGGGTGCAGTCCGGGGAAGTGAAGCTTCGGGACTGCGTCGGCGCCGCGTTCGTCTGTGCCGAGGTACTTCTTGCGGTCGGGATAGAACTTACCAAAGCCGGTGCGCAGCAAGACGATCGTGCCGTTCGCAATGCGCCCATGCTGCTTTTCATAGGCTTCGAAATCGGCGACGCTCACCTGATAATCCGGATTGCCCGCACACTGCTTCGTGACGTCCACGACGACAGCCTGCCCGA
>DASTOZ010000409.1:0-5625 GCA_035762365.1 Pyrinomonadaceae bacterium
CGCCTGGGCGCGCCCGCCAGCTCTCGCGGACTCAGCGTGGCCCCCTCACCCAAGGCCACGTCAAGACTTCAAGTTCTTCTCGAGTGTCAGCAACAGATCTCGCGACGCGCCAAGTACGCCGCACGCCTGGTCTCGACTGACAGTGGGAAACTGGTCCAAAAACGTCTCCATGGTCTGATCGTCAGTCAGGAACTCAAACAGAAACGCCACCGGAATGAGTGTTCCCGTAAACACCGCGACGCCGTCTGCTCGTTCCGGATCGCGTTCGATCAGATCGTGGAGTTTCACCACAGAAATCGTCCCCCGAGTCCGCAGAAGCGCCTCGGTTTAGCTTCCGCGGACCCAACCTGGCCCCCCTACCAGGCCATCTGCACGATTTTTCTATTTACGATTTCGCGATAACGCTTTACGATGCACTCGTCTTTGACAATCCGGCTACGAGCAATGCGCAGCTCCAGCTCCCACAGTAACGAGTGATGAGCATCGCCGGCGAGTATGTAAGATTCAAACTCGCGGCGGACACCAAAAGCGAACGCATCCTACTCCCATCTGGGAGTTTACGCAAGCGAAAACTTTGTGCGGTTAACGGTTGTGCTTCATCGGGAGGTAACTCCTGATGGGCAATCCGCGTCCACGACCGCGGCGGTTGGCGAGTAAGCTGCTCGCGATTCGAGAAGGGCTTGGTCTATCGCAAAGCCAGATGCTCGCGCGACTCGGCCTGGAAGACACGATGCACTACGGCCGCATCTCGCAGTATGAGAACGACGAACGCGAACCCACCCTGATGACCCTGCTCTCCTACGCCCACGTTGCCGGCGTGCATCTCGAAGACATCGTCAGCGACGACCTGGATCTCCCGTCAAAACTCCCCGGCGCCGTCAACTACCACGGCCTCCGCCACAAATCCTCCCGCCGCAAGTAGAATACAAACGGGTTTTCTATTAGATTGACGTTCATGGGTGAGAACGTACATGAGATCGTCGAGCAGTTGGTTTTGGTGGCGAGGGGATTTCATGCGCGCGGGTGGCTGATGGGGACGAGTGGGAACCTCAGTGCAGTCGTCGAGCGCGAGCCGATGAGGTTAGCGATTACGGCGAGTGGCGTTGATAAAGGTGAGTTGCGGCCCGAGCAGATTTTGTTAGTCGACGAGAACGTGCGCGTGTTGAGCGAGGCGAGGAACCCGCCGGGTTTTATGAGCACGCCAGGCTCGACGAAAGCCGCTGCCGAGAACAAGCCGTCGGACGAGAGTCTGTTGCATGTCCGCATTGTGAAAGAACGCGCGGCGGGCGCGGTGCTGCACACGCATTCGATCTGGAACACAATTTTTTCCGACCTGCACGCAAGCGAAGGCGGAGTAAGGATCGAAGGTTACGAGATGCTGAAAGGACTCGCGGGTGTAAAGACTCACGAGCATTCAGAGTGGTTGCCGATCGTTGACAACTCTCAAGACATGGCGTCGCTGGCAAACACAATCAGCAAGGTCCTAAACGCAAACAAATTCGCGCACGGCATCCTCATCAAACGTCACGGACTCTACTCGTGGGGCGAAAACCTGGCCCAGGCCAAACGTCATGTCGAGATTCTCGAATTTCTTTTGGAAACGATGGGCGGAACGGCCATGCTCAAAACCGGAAAAGGCTGAACGATGGCTTTAGTGACAATCGTCGACGAAGATCGCACACTGCGCACACCGGAAGAGATCACTGCCGGACTCGCCGAACACGGCATCGACTATGAACGTTGGCAGCCAGCGCATCCGGTTCGTGACGACGCTCCACCTGACGAGATCCTGCGTGCCTACGCAAACGAGATCGAACAACTAAAAGCCCGCGGCGGCTACGTGACCGCCGACGTGATCGACGTCACCCCTGCGACTCCTGGTCTCGACGATATGCTCGCGAAGTTCAATCGCGAACACTGGCACGACGAAGACGAAGTCCGCTTTGTCATCGCCGGTCACGGCCTGTTTCACATTCACTCGAAAACGGGTCACGTCCTGGGAATCGAAGTCTCAGCAGGCGATCTGATCCGCGTTCCGCGCGGCACTTTGCACTGGTTCAATCTCTGCGCCGATCGCCGCATTCGCGCGATTCGTCTGTTCCAGGACACATCCGGCTGGACTCCTCATTACACGGAAAGCCACGTCGACGAGGGCTTCATGCCGCTCTGTTTGGGCGTCACGCACATTCCGCATCGCGACGTGTTCAAATCGTGACTGAGGCCACAGGCATTCGCGGCATCCTGCTGGACATCGAAGGCGCCACCACGCCGATCGCCTTTGTCCACGACGTGCTGTTCACTTACGCGCGACAGCACGTTCGAGACTATGTGGTCCAACACTCAAATGACCTGACTGACGACATTGCACAACTGCGCGAGGAACACGCGCGCGACACCGGCAGCGGCGCTCAACCACCGCCATTCGCAGGCGATCCCGACTCGATCGCAGCCTACGTCCATTGGCTAATCGATCGCGATCGCAAATCGACTGGTCTGAAGTCACTTCAAGGAAAAATCTGGCGGGAAGGTTATGCGAATGGAACGTTGAAAGCGCAGGTCTTCGGCGACGTGCGTCCCGCGTTCGAGCGTTGGCACAAGTCTGGCCTGCGTATCAGTATCTTCTCATCCGGCAGCGCGCTCGCCCAACAACTGCTGTTCGCTCACACCGAAGACGGCGACCTTACAGGATTTATCAGCGACTACTTCGACACGAACGTCGGCGCGAAAGGCGATGCAGAAAGCTATCGTCGCATCGCGAACGCGATGAATCTCTCGCCGCACGAAATAATCTTCGTCTCTGATGTCACAAGCGAACTCGAAGCGGCAAGCGCAGCCGGAATGGAAACACGGCTCTCAATGCGTCCCGGCAATCAACCGCAAAACGATCCCGATCGTTTTCAGATCATTCACTCGCTGGGCGACGTTTAAAAGAGCGCCAGGTAGAAGTCTAGCCGCTCTTTCGGTTCGATATCCGCGCCACCGCCATCGAGAACGATTTGATTGACGAGTACGTCCGCAACGAGATGCCGGCAGCCGACCGGCGCCGGTTTGAGTCACGCTGTCTGGCCTTCCGGGTCGCGAAGAAGGACTTTGGATCCGTGTTTCCCACAAAACACGGATAGACGGATTACTGCTTGATCGCGTCGTAAAGCTGCTTCGCCATTTCCGGGTCGATGCCTTTACGTGCTTCGTACTGGGCCATTGCCGCGCGTTTGTCGCTTACGGCGTAATACGTCAGGCCGAGATTGAAATAGGCCTGGCCCAGTGTTGGTCTAAGTTTGATGACTTCCTTGTACGACTCAATCGCTTCCGAGTAACGACCGGCATTATAAAGCGTCAGACCGAGATTGAAATGCGCCGACGCGTTCTTCGGTTCGATCTCAGCGGCCTTCTTGAGTGCATTTGCAGCTTCGTCGTAACGCTTCATTCCGTTGTAAGCGTTGCCGAGGTTCTTGTAGGCGTACGAGCGAATCTCGGTTCGTTCCTGGAAACCGAGCTTGAAAGCTTCACCGGTCTCGCCGAGTAGTTTAATTGCGTGCAGGCTCGAGTCGACCGCTTCCGGGTATCGATCGGTGTGATTGTAGGCAAAGCTGAGGTTGTTGAAGACCTCGGGGCTCGATTGATCGAACTTCAGCGTCTGTTGATAGACGTCGATCGACTCGGGATACCGGTTCAAACGCGCGAGAGAAAATGCGAGCGGCAGATAGGCAGCACTGTAGTCAGGTTTTACTTTGATGGCTTGCTGGTAAGCCTTCACCGCCTCGGCGAAGCGACCCTGGTCGACGTAAACGTTCCCCAAACCGGCAAACGCGCGCGCATCGTCCGGGGCGATCTTGGCTGCGAGTTGATACTGTTCTTCGGCTTCACGCGTCTTGGAAGCGCTGCGGGCAGCGTTGGCGCGGGCGATGATCGTGTCTTGTTGGCGGGGTTTCGTGCCGCGAGTTGGCTTGACCTTGCCGCCGCCCGTGGTCCCCTGGCCACCGCTCATGTGTACTGACGGATTCTGCGGCGCGCGAAAGATCAGGGCGGCGCCGCCGGTGATGTCGCGCAACACGCCGCCACCAGTGATGTCCTGGGCCAGTGCGTCCACGGCGAAGGGGTTTAAGACAGGGAGTGTTAAAGCCAGGACCAGGGCGGTCGCAAAGAACAAGACACGGGGGTTTCTCATACCAAATCTCCTCAGCGGCAGATTACAACCCATTTCCGCCCGCTTACACAAGACCGGAACGGCAAAGGAGGCGATTCTTGCAGGGATAGGGGCATAGTGGTAAAGCAGTTGAGACCGAAGAACAAGTGGTCAAATACCACCAACGTCAGTTGGTGGGATTAAGATATCAAGGCGGGGCGTTAGTAGGTCGTGAATGAACAATCCACCAACTGAGGTTGGTGGGTTTTAAATTAAAAACTTAAATCCCTTGACCCGTCGCGAAGCGCTACTTCAAGTCATCCAACTGGAGGCCGATGGGGGAGGCGCCGGCGCCTTTTAGACCATCCATCACGCGGGCGACTTCGCCGTAGGAGAGGGTGCGTGGGGCTTTGATGAAGACCGTCTTCTCGATACGCACGTCGTCGGGCAAGTCGAAGCGATTCATCATGTCCGCGCGGTAGGCGCGGTTGCGAGTTCGTTGGTCGAACAATGAGACCAGCCGGCGCGTGAGTTTCGACATGTCATCGAGCGTGCCCATATCGGCATCCTGATTCAGCTTGAGTGTCCGATCGGACTCTATGGTTACAACAAGCGTGTGCGGATTGGGCGGAAGATCCTGAGTGTTATCAGGTGGCGACGGAAGCTTCGCCATGAATCGCGACGGATTAAGCGGCACAGCGACCATGAAAATGATCAGCAACACCAGCAGAACATCGATCAGCGGCGTGACATTGATAAACGGCGGCGGCGTTGAGTCTTTGATCCGTTTCATCCGTGTTCCTCCCACACACCAAACACGGACTTAGACACGCCTTCAAAGAAAAGGTTCCACGAAGATCAGCGCGTATCGCCTCTCGGAAACCTCACACGGTCCGGCTCAGCACTCAATCTCGTCAGCAACTTCTTGATCAACCTGTTCTTGACGCGCCCCGCTTCCTTCGGCGGCACCAGATACCGAACAATCACTTCGAGCCAACTATTCTCCGCAACACGGAAGATCACGACCGGCCGCTCCTGCACTTCGAGCTGGTCAACCGGCGTTTGGGCCAACAACTGCCGAAACACCCGCACGTGCTGCATCATCGCCTGCCCAACTTCCTGCTCCGCAACCTCCTGCATCGTCCTGGCGACCCAATCCAGATCCGAGTTGTACGCGATCGGAAACTTGATCTCGTTCCAGATGTACGGGAAGAGCGGCCACGTGTAGTTATAAACCGGCGTACTAAGCACCGACGAATTCGGAAACTTGATCACTCGTCCGCTCGGATGCTCAGTCGAAAGATAATCGCCGCCAAACTCCCACAAAGTCGTGTCGAGATATCCAACGTCAATAACATCGCCCGTCGCGGTGCCCATGCGAATCCGATCGCCCACGCGGTAAGGCTCGCGCACCAGGATGTAAACCCAACCAATAAAACTTGTAATCGGCGTCTGCAACGCGAAGCCGAGCACCAGCGAGATCAATCCAAACGAAACAA
>DASTOZ010000410.1:0-4263 GCA_035762365.1 Pyrinomonadaceae bacterium
TGCAAAACGCCTTGCCACTCGAATGTCGATTTGCTATCTTCCGCGTCCATCATGCAAACGCCATCCGAAGTTTTGAATAAGACCCTCGCGGCCGTTCCCGATCGGCTCGCGATCGAAAAAATAGAATTGCGGACCGTGCGGCTGCCGCTAGTCGAGCCGTTCGAGACCAGCTTCGGACGAATCGACTCGCGGCTCATCTTCCTGGTCGCGGTCAACGGCGGCGGAGAAACCGGATGGGGTGAAGTAGTCGCGGCTGAAGAGCCGCTTTACAGTTACGAAACGGTCGGCACTGCCCTGCACGTCATACGCGATTATCTCGCGCCGGCCGTACTGGGTGAGCCTCTGCGCGATCTCTCCGATCTAGCTCAGAGGCTCGCTCCGTTTCGCGGACACAACATGGCGAAGGCCGGGCTGGAGCTCGCCTTCATGGACCTCTTCGCGCGTTTGAAGTGCCAGTCTCTTTCAACCCTGATCGGCGGCACGCGCGAAAGGATACCGGTCGGCGTCAGCCTGGGAATTCAACCTTCGCTGGATCATTTGCTCGAACGCGTCGATCGCTACCTGGCGTTGGGTTATCAACGCATCAAGCTCAAGATCAAACCCGGTTGGGACCTTGCGATCGTCAGGGAAGTGCGGCGTCGTAATCCGGATATTCTCCTCTCCGTCGATGCGAACGCCGCTTACACCCTGGCGGACCTCGATCATCTCCGGTCGTTGGACGATTTCAACCTGTTGATGATCGAACAGCCGCTCGAGTACGACGACCTGGTCGATCACGCGCAGCTTCAGACGAAACTGTCGACCGCGATCTGTCTCGACGAAAGCATTACGGGAATCAAGCGCGCGAAACAGGCGCTCGATCTCGGAAGTTGTCGCATCATCAACATCAAGATTGGTCGCGTGGGCGGTTACTCGCAGGCCGTCGGCATTCACGATTTATGTTACGCGAAAGGGATTCCGGTTTGGTGTGGTGGGATGTTAGAGTCAGGTATCGGCCGGGCGCATAACATCGCGCTCGCAAGCTTGCCCGGGTTCGTGCTTCCCGGCGATATTTCGGCGAGCTCGCGTTACTTCGCACGAGACCTGATTATTCCGGAAGTTACGGTTGCTCGCGACGGCACCGTGATCGCGCCGCTCGGTCCGGGCCTCGGCTTCAACGTCGATCTCGAATACATTATCGCCAGGACCGAAACTTTGATGAGACTCGAACCGCACTGAGAGTCGTGAAGAAGAATTCCACCAAATCGGAACGAAGGATCAAGAAGACGCCGGCGCCCGCCGCAAAGGTTGACGGGAACAACAGCACCTCCAGTCCCGTCGAGGACCGTTTTGCGCGCGCGCGATTGCGTCTGAATCCGCGACGGCAACGATTGCTGCGCGCGATTCTCGACGCTGCCGACGAGACTTGTTTCCTCTCTTCACGCGAACTCGCCAAGCGTTACAACGTCGACGCGACGACGATCCTCCGCACCACGCAGGTCCTTGGTTACAAGAGCTACGCCGACTTTTCGACCGACTTACGCCAGCACTTCGTCGCTCGCATCACGCCGTATGCCGCATTGAAAGCAGCAACGCGCGAGAAACGCAGCGTCACGGACCACGTCGATCACGCTTTGGACAAGGCGCTCGAGAACCTAAAAGTCCTGGAGTCTGATCTCGATCGACAACGGTTGGTCGAGCTTGCCAGGGTGATCAAGCGTTCGCGCCGCGTGCTCGTTGTCGGTCTGGATTTCGCGACCTCGCTTGCTTACTACCTCGCGTACGGTCTCAACGCGCTTGGTTTCGACGCCGAAGCGCCGGTCGGCAGCACCGGCAACCTCCAGTACAAGATCAAAGCCTTGACCGCCAAAGACGTGCTGATCGCGATCAGCTTCGGACAGTGTTTGCGCGACACCGTCGATTCCGTGTTGCGGGCCAAGCGGCAAGGCGTCCCGACTTTCGGCATCACGGACAGCGATACGACGCCGATCGCACGTTACGCCGACAATCACGTGGTGACGCTTGTCGCGAGTCCGTCGTTTCTCAACTCCTACGTCGCGCCGATGGCGGCGATTACGGCGATTCACGTCGCGTGCGCGCACATCGATCCGAAAAGTTCACTCACTCGCCTGCGGCCCACTGACAGAGAATACGCGTCGGGCACTCGGTGGTACCGCGAGACCAAAAGCAGTAATCACAAATAGGGAGTAATAACCACAATAGGTTATCATCTGCACATCCAGGCAGTTGGGGAGGTGGCGATGAAATTTCAATTCGCGTTGGCTCTCATCCTGTTGTCGTTTGTGTTTGTTCACGCGCAGGAACCGGAGAGCGCTGCGGCGACGGTCGATCGAATCAAGTTGCAGTTACTCGATCTTCAGGCGAAGGAAGAGCAGCTCAAATACCGCAAGATCGAATTGGACGAAGCAATCAAGCCGGAAAACATTGAGCGCTCACTGGCAGGGGTTGGATCAACCAGGCCGGAAGAGTTGCGCGAGGCGCGGCGCCGTCAGTTGACGATCGAACGCGACAGTATCGTGTCGCAACTCAGGATACTCGAAAACACTCGCACGCGACTTGAAAGCTCGTTGGCAGAGGCCCAGGGCCGTGCCTATCAGGAAAGCGCTCAGCAAGTCGCGCCGACGCAAGCTTTGGTTGCGCAGAAGCGGGCGAGCACGCGTTGGTTGCTCTTCGGAGCGATTGGCCTGGGCGCGTTGGCGTTGGTGGCCGGGCTGGTGATTTACCGAAGAGCAATCAAGTTGCGATAAGCGTCGAACTTAGTACTTAGTTCTTTGTTAGCACCAAGCACAAAGCACAAAGCAGAAAGTGCAATCGTGAAAGTACGCCCCCTCTCGATCACGATCATAAGCTGGTTGTTCATCATCTTCGGCAGCATTTCACTCGTCGGTGGGTTGCTGCCGTTCGCGGGCGCCAACACTGCTCAATTAATCGCGGAGTTCAAGCAGCACTGGATGGTCCACCTGTCGCATCTCGCTGCGCTGGTGGCTGGTCTGTTCATGTTGCGCGGGCACAACTGGGCGCGATGGCTGCTCGTCGCCTGGATTGCGTTTCACATCGTCGTCGGTGCGCTTCATGGGTGGATTCCACTGTTGACGCACGTCGTGATCTTCTCGGTGCTTATGTTCTTCCTGTTTCGCCGCAGATCGTCAGAATTTTTCACCGGCAATGCGGCTACTCAACGAATTCCCACCAACCCCTGAACCGATTGGATCAACTTTTCCGAGTCGTAACCCACACCGTCTTTGAAGACGATCTCGACGTTATTGATGTCGCCGATGTTTGCGGCGGGATTTCCTTTCACGACCATCAGGTCAGCTTGTTTCCCAACGACGATCGAACCGATGCGCGTGTCTTCGCCCAGAAACTTCGCGCCGTTCAGAGTAGCGATCTTTACGGCTTCGACCGGAGTGAAACCGGCTTCCACCAGCAACTCGATCTCGCGCAGATCGCCAAACCCCGCGACGATCCCGCCGTTACCCGTCGGGTCGAGTCCCGCGATGAGCAGTCCGCCTGCCTGCACAAAAGCGCGCTCAAACTCCATCGCTTTGCGAAACAATGTCATGAAGTCCGGCGTCGACGGCACGCGTGCACGTGCTTGCAGGTAACGAACGCGCGCGTCGGTCGACATCACGTTGAGCACGCGTGGATTCAGCAGCGCGCTCGAGGCGCCGATGCCTGATTTTCGCAGCGGGGCGGCGCCTGCTTCGAACACAGGCAACGTCGACGTGATCGCAACGTTCTTAGCTACGAGCGTGCGAATGGTTTCCTGCGCGGGCGCGCTCTTGAGATCCAGTTGACGCAAACTGGCAGAGACGCCTTGCGGACATTGATCGGGTTGCTTGCTGGCGACGAATTCGGAATCGGCGAAGAGGCCGTGCTCGAGGTTGTCGATGCCGATCTCGGCAGCCTCCTTGTAGCCGACGGAACAAAGATGACCGGTGACTTTTAGTCCGCGCTTGTGCGCCTCTTCCACCGCGGCACGCAACTCGTCGCGGGTGATGTTCATGTAAGCTTTGAACGAGGTCGCGCCCTGATCGGCCCAGTAGTTGACCATGCGCCGTGCGTCGTTGGCGTCGGTGAGTTGATGCATCACCGGGGTAAACGCGCCTTTACCTTCGAGGTAAGGCGCGGTGATGTGCATCTTTGGGCCAATCATTCGACCTGAATCAATCAGCTTCTTGATTTCCAGATCTGTATACGGAGCCACGCTGCCGGTGGTACGAATTGTCGTCACACCATTGGCGAGGTATAGCCGTGGGAAAC
>DASTOZ010000411.1:0-2622 GCA_035762365.1 Pyrinomonadaceae bacterium
AGGACCTGGCTGCGAGCTTTCAGCACGTTGTGGTGCAGTCGCTAGTGAGGACGATGGAGCGGATCGCGGACGACTACTATCCGAAGACTCTGATCATTGCCGGTGGTGTTGCGTGTAATGGAAAGTTGCGCGAGGTTGCGCGAGAGATGGCTGCGTCGCTCGATCTGCCGGTTTACTTTCCGTCGCCGCATCTCTCGACTGACAACGCGGCGATGATCGCCGCGGCGGGAACCGTGAAGTTACTGGCTGGCGAACGCGGCGGTCTGGACATGAACGCCGACGTCACTCTGCGTCTTCAAAACCTGGATCTCGAAGAAGAAGCCGCCAAGCGCGCCGGCGTGCGCTATCGACTTTGACGGTTAGGTTTCCCTGAAAATGTGTTCCCGCTTGCGGAAGGTCAAACTAAAAAGAAAATTTTCCAAAAACAATTTCATTTTTATGCGTGATTCACGTTTGCGCTTCGCCAGTAGAAACCACGGACCGTTTTGAATTCTGTTTGCGTGGCCCCGTCACGCGGGGTCTGAGTTGGGCCTTATCAACCCTCAATCGTGCTCATCGCCGTGACGGCACGTTTTTCGTATGCCGCAATCGTGGCGACGTTTTGCTTTTCTACCTCAGTCAACGCGGCGTCAGTAAAGTTCGGATCGGCTTTGTACCAATCGAAACTCGAAAAGTACTTCTGCAGCCACGGTTCCTTGAACATCTTGCCGTGCCGCGCGTAGATCTCGTGCCGCATCTGACTCACGTCTTCGACAAATAACCCTTCGAGTAACGCGCGTGTGATCGGCTTCGTGCTGAGCTCCTGGTGAATGCGGTTCTCGAATTTGACGATCGTCTCGACGTTCAGCTTGTCATTGCCCGACAAACTCTCGTCTTTGAAATTCTCGTCAGGCGTGTACCACGGCTGTTGGTAGAAATACTGTTGCAGCCACTCGGCGCGAAACATGCGCCCGTGCCGCGCGTAGACTTCGTTTCGCAGCAGCCGCAGCTCGTGCAAACTCAACCCGTGCAGCATCGGGTCTGTGATCGCTTTGTTTTCGAAGAGCTCCATGTCGCCGGGAAGCAGCGCGACCTTGCGTTGCCTCTTCTGCGCAGTGCTCAACAACTCGAGGTTCTTCCGTTCGATCGCGGTGAGCTTTTTCGAGTCGTACTTTTCGTTGGGCCGGTACCAGTAACGCTCTTCGAAGTACTGTTGCAACCACGGCTCGTCGTCGAAACGCTTCCCGTGAATCGCTTCGATCTCCGCTTGCAGCACTTTCCACTCCGCGCCGCTGTGCTTGCCTAACTTCCGGGCGGTGATCGGGCGATCGCGCCAGTAACGCATGTCGCCGGGCTGAATCGTGTCGTGTTTGGACGCTTCGGCGATGCGAATCAGATCGAGATTGCGACGCTCCGTGTCGTTGAGCATCGAGTTCTTGAACTCGGCGTTGGGTTGATACCACGGCTGCGCTTCGAGATACGCTTTGATATCGGCGTCTTTAAAGACGCGGCCGTGACGGCCAAACACCAAGCCGCGGAGCAGCTTCAGGTCCCAGATTTCAAGCTTCTGAACGTCAGCCTGTTTGAGCGCGTTCTGGCTGAAGTCGAAATTCTTCCACGCGTCAATCGGGTCCTGTGCTTGAGCGAGGAATGATGAGATCAGCAACAGTGTGAGAAGCAACAGGGGGCGTCGGGAGGCAGAGAACACGGATTCTTCTCCTTTGTTAAGCAGCGCAATGTTTGTCGAAGGCTTGGGTCAGCTCGCCGGCGATCTGCGTGGCGTCGCGGCCTTCGATCTGCGATCGCTCCAGCATGTAAACGAGTTGGCCGTCTTTGAGGATGGCGATTGATGGCGACGATGGTCCGTAGCCGGTGAAATAGCTGCGCGCTCTTTCCGTCGCCTCGATGTCGGCGCCGGCAAACACCGTCGCGACCTTGTCGGGCTTGACCTCGTGTTGCAGTGCGAGCGCTACGCCAGGCCGCGCCTTTCCGGCCGCACAGCCGCAAATCGAGTTCACGACAACCATCAGCGTCCCCTGGCTATCCTTGACGGCACTATCGACGGCCTCAGCCGTCCGCCACTCCTCTACACCTAAACGCGTCAAATCCTCACGCATCGGTCGAATCATAATTTCCGGATAGGGCATCTAGTTAGGTCTCCTGTTATTGATAGGTCTTCGTTCGCAGGAATATTACCACAGTGGCTCATGCTCGAAAGCTCCGCGACCTGACGCAAACTCAACCGATAAACGCCACATTTTTCTTCAGGAGAGCATCGGAGCTTTGCTGTTACGGTTCACAGGGTCGGGTGAAGATGCGGACGCTGTTTTTCCCATTAAGAAGGCTGATTGGACCTACAGGCCAATTACAGCGGCTGCAGGTTAAGGCTAAAAGCTTCGACTGTCAAAGAGGTGACGTTCAATGTAGGTTTGATGCGAATAGATCGGCCAGTGTGGTTGACCGACTCAATGGCGATATGTACAGTATGCATGTACATTTCGCCGAGATTGTTATGCCGATTCAAACCACTTACACCAGCGCCAGAGCTAACCTCGCAACCCTTTGTGATGAGGTCTCCGATAACCACCGAGTAGTCATTATCAGCCGCCGCGGTAGACACGATGTGGCGCTGATCTCGGCTGA
>DASTOZ010000412.1:0-5763 GCA_035762365.1 Pyrinomonadaceae bacterium
TCGGCATAAAGATCGACGAGCGCCTCGCGATTCGGAAAATAGAATGGCGTGTCAGTGTGGACCTGTCCCCAGATGAACATGTCTTCGGTCGCGAGCGAGATCTGCTTGTTGCCGTGGCGCACGTTTGCGCGCACCGCGTCCATGATCTTGTCTTTCGGCAGATCGATCTGCGGGTTCAGATCGGGAACACAGAACTTGCAGCGCCGGCCACAGCCCGTAGTCATCTCGACGACGCCGAAAGTCGTGCGCGTGTCGGGGAAGAGAATCGCATCTCGCTCGACGGGATGTTTGACGTCCACCCTACGCGGCAGCTCTTCACCGTCGATTGCCTTGCGGAAGAGTTCGAGTGTATCGGCCGACTCGCTTCGTCCTTCGACGACGCAATCTACACTGAGTTCATCGTACGTGTCGGTTTGAATGATCTGCCAGCCGCCGGAACCGCCCACGATCACTTTGAAATTATCTCGATAAGGACTGGCTTTGATCTTCGCGAACAGTTCGCGGGAGTAGTGCGAGTTGATCGGCATCTTCGACGAGCCGAAGATCGACGTGTAAACACCGGCGGCGAACGTAACGCCGAGCGGGTTGTGCGTCGACACGGCCACGACGCGCGTGTTGGGACCGATGAACTTGTCGAGATCGTCAGGAAAGCAGGCGACGATGTCGTCGCTCGGGTATTCGCGCAACAACGACTTCTCGACCAAACGCACACCGGCGGGCATGTAACGCGCCGAACCGTCCTCGTTGTGTTCGACTTCTCGCCACTTCGGATACTTGCGATTGATGACGCCTTCCATCCAGATCGGCAGGGACGCCATCGCCATTTGTATGAAATAACCGGCATGATCGATCGCTTCCGTCAGGGGAGCGGTAAGGACGATCATGCACCCACCGTTGCGAGGTCCGTTTCCGCGGACCGGGGGATTCTGTGTCATGGCGCGTAAGTTAATGAAATCAGTCGAGGTTTACAAGCCCTTAATTGGTGCGTGTGCTTATTTGCCCAGATCAATTTCTGCCCAGATAGGCCAATGGTCCGAGACTCTGAGTGGTTTCACGACGCCCCATCGAGGGACGTTCACGCCGCGTGAGAAGATCCAATCGGCGTGCATGAGCAGACCGCCGCCTCGCCACGTCGGCGTTCCCGTTGGGTAGGGCGTCGTGTAACCGCGTATTTCGAGAAAGCGCCGTGTCTCGATGCACTTTTGTTTCGAAAGAGTGTTGAAGTCGCCGAGGATCAGCGTTGGCAGTGTGGTCGCTTCGGCGTGTGTGGCCAGCACTTCGAGTTGCGCGAGTTGTCCGTCGCTCGCGGCGTGCGGATCGACGTGTGCATTCAGGATACGAATCTGACGCGATCCGAGTGAGATCGTAGCGGCCATCGCGAGCCGCGGCCGCCACGGACACTCCTGCCACGGCAGATCGAGACGCGCAACGTCGCTCATCGGCAAACGACTCAACAGCGCGACGCCCGTGTCGCCTTCGTCGTGCAGGTCGATGGGTTCCTCAAAGTCGAGCCACCACTGGCGTTTGACGGGCTTGATGCCGCGCGGTATTCCGGCGGGCGCGTGGACCCAGTTCATGCGCAATTGCGAGGCGAGTTCGCACGCGACGTGATGACCGCCGGTGCGAATCGTGCGCTTGTCTGCTTCCTGCAAAGCGAGGACGTCGACCGCCGGCAAGAGCTTTCCGTTCGCGAACGTGCGGGCCGCGATCGATATCATGTTTTCAACGTGCTGCGGACGTCGCGCGAGGCTCATCAACCCGAGCTTGCGCGCGATGCCGCCCGGGATCAGGTAAGGACCGCGGGCGTAGCGGATGTTGTATGAGGCGACGATTAGCCTGGAGCGTTCGGGATCTGCCGGGTGATTGCTGGAATCTTTGATAACATGGTTGCCGAACTCGAGCCTCTCTTCATCGGTTAACGGGGGAATTGCAGTGACCATCGTACTGGCAATTGTAGACGACATGTTCTTCGCATCGAAAATTCGCGCGACCGCCGAGGCGGTTGGCGTCGAAGTCAGTTTTCCGAGATCGTTAGAGAAGTTGGTTGAAAAGGCGAGGGAAGCTCGGTTAGTGATGGTTGATCTGCATAACACGAAGATCGATCCGCTGGCCGTAGGCAGGGAACTGAAATCGCATGAAGAGCTGAAGGCGGTTCCGTTGCTTGGTTTCTTTTCACACGTTCACACGGATCTGCAACGGAGTGCGGTCGCGGCGGGCTACGATAAAGTTATTCCGCGATCCGTGTTTGCGCGCGACCTCGCGGACATTCTTGCTACAGCGCAGCGGTAACGGGCGCGATCACTTCGTGAATCGACCTTACCTCACTCACCATCTGCTCATACTGATCGAGTGTTAAGGCCTGAGCGCCGTCCGATAACGCGTGCTCCGGTTGATCGTGAACTTCCACGATCAGTCCGTCGGCGCCGACAGCCACGCCAGCTCGCGCCAGTGGTGTGACCATGAAGTTCTTGCCTGTCCCGTGCGAGGGATCGACGACCACGGGCAAGTGCGAGATGCGTCTCACTGCCGTCACTGCCGCAAGATCGAGAGTGTTTCGTGTGTGTTGCGCGAAGGTGCGAATGCCGCGTTCGCAAAGGACGACCTGGTAGTTGCCCTCAGCCATGATGTACTCCGCCGCCAGCAGCCATTCGTCAAGTGTTGCCGAGAGCCCGCGCTTCAACAAAACCGGAATGCGTGCTTTGCCTGCGCGCCGGAGCAGCGTGAAGTTCTGCATGTTGCGCGCGCCGATCTGAATCATGTCGCCGTAACGTTCGACGAGATCGACGCCTGCTTCGTCGAGTGCTTCCGTAACGATCTTTAAGCCGTAAACCTCGCGCACGTCGGCGAGTATTTTGAGTCCTTCTTCGCCGAGGCCCTGGAATGCGTACGGTGAAGTGCGGGGTTTGAAAGCGCCGCCGCGGAAGAAACGCGCGCCGCTGCGACGTACGGCTTCGGCGATCGCGAAAGCCTGGGCGCGACTCTCGATCGCGCATGGACCAGCAATGATTGCCAGTTCGTCGCCGCCGATGGTTGCGTCGCCGATGCGCACGACTGTCTTTTCGGGGCGCAAGTCGAGGGTGATCAGTTTGTACGGTTTACTGACGCGAATCGCTTCTGCGACGCCGCCGAGGTTCTCGAAGTGCGACGGGTCGATGGCGGTTGGGTTGCCGGTGATGCCGATGGCGGTGCGTGTCGTTCCCGGCATCGGGTGGGGTTTGAATCCGAGTTCTTCGATCACGCGCAGGACAGCCTCGACCTGGCTGTCAGTGGCGTCGGCTTTCATTACGATTAGCATGGCGGTTTCTCTTTCGGCGCTGATCTAGCAACTTGTTCTTTGTACTTTGTGCTTGGTACTTTGTTCGCTAGCGAAACACACATCTCAAGTCGTCTCGTTAATCAGCGAACAAAGAACAAAATACAAAGTACAAAGATCCAACCTACATCTGGTCGGGAACACGGATCCCCAGGATTCCGAGGGCGGCGGTCAATCGAGCACGTACCACTTTCGTCACTGCAATCAAAACTGCGCGCCGGACAACATCCTTCTCCGTGAGAATTCGATGATCGTGATAAAACCTGCTAAAGGTGCGCGCAAGCGAAAAAGTGTACTTCGCCAGGTTGGCGGGCTCCGCGGACTTACGGCACTGTACTATCACATCATCGAGTTGTTGCGTCAACATCAGCAAAGACCAGATCTCCGTGCCGCGCTCGCCTGACAGCACCTCGCTCACTCTCTGCTGCACCGCAGCATCTTCAGCAGAGCTTTCTACTAACGAATCAGCTTCGTGAATAGTTTCACGACCTAGCTTGCGGAAGATCGAATTGGTCCGCACCGCCGCATACTGGCAATAAGGCCCGGTCTCTCCCTCGAACGACAGCGCCTCTTTGAAATCAAACGCGATGACGGTATTGCGCGTGAACTTCAACAGTAAATAACGCAGCGCCGCAACCGCGACTTCGTGCGCCGTCGCTTTCTTGTCTTCCTCCGCCAGCTCCGGATTTCGCTTTTCGACCTCCGCGAGCGCGCCGGCTTCGAGCTGATCGATCAGATCGTCGGCTTTGACGCCGAGCCCCTTGCGTCCGCTCATCTCGATGTACGGCCGCGCGCGATCTTCTTCAGTCAACTCGATGCCGAGCTCTTCGCACGCTGCCGGTGACAGCGCGACCATTTCATAACTGAAGTGTACGCTCGCGTCGTCGCCGATCTCCGGCACCACGGCTGCAACACCGCGGGCGACGATATCCTGCGGATACGACTGTCGCGAATCGATCACGTTGTAAACCGTGACGCCGCCGCCGAAGTGCGGACGCACAACCCCTGCTTTCGTTTCAGCTTCCGTGTCGGTCGTCGTGACCCAGAGCACGTGGCCGTCGGGATACGTGCGAAAGACGTCGTAATGAAAATCCAGACCGAGCTTGCCGAGTTTCCAAAGCTGATATGCGATGTCTTTGCCGGTGTACGTGACGGTGCCGTTCGACCGCACGATGATCTTGTCCGACTCGTGTTCGTCAGTGCCCGTGTGCGATTCGAACGGCATCACCCAGCAGCCCGCGTGACGTCCTTCAGTTTCATAACGGATGACGCCCGTCTGCTTCATCAGTTCGAACGCGCGTTCCCAGAAATGAAGGTGCAGAATGTCTGACTCGCGCGCGAGCAGGTCGTAGCGGATGCCGAGACGCTCCATCGTGTCGAGGATGCACTCGACGTTGCGCGTGGCGACGTAGTCGGCCAGTTCCGCGACCGCATTGTCGCCCGCTTCAATCGCGTGCAGGACGTCGTTTCGGAGCTTTGCTTTTTCCGGATTGATGTCGCCGCTGAGGTGGCCTTCGCGATAGAACAGTCCGACTTTGGTGTAGAGGTCCCAACAGTAGTAATCGAACGGATAGTCTTTCGAAAGCGACGCGTCGAGCGCCTTGATCTGGTCGAGATCCCTGTTTTCGAGATGGATAAAACCGACGACGACGTCGGCGACCTGCACGCCGGTGTTGTCGATGTAGTTCTGAACTTCGACGCGATCGCCGGCGGCTTGCAGGATGCGCACGAACGTATCGCCGAGCACGGCGTTGCGAACATGTCCGATGTGCGCGGCCTTGTTCGGGTTGATGCTCGTGTGCTCGACCATCTTCTTCGGACGCGCATCATCCGCCGTCGCGAGCGGTTTCAGATCGGGATTCGCGATTAGACTCAGGAGCTTCGCGCGATCGAAAAAGACGTTGATGTAACCCGCACCCGCAATCTCGACGCGTGCAACTTCCGGGACGTCTTCGAGTCGCGCTTTTAGTTGTTCCGCGATGGCGCGAGGGTTCTGTTTCTCGCCGGTTTTTTGTTTGACCAGCTTGGCGAGTTCAAACGAGACGGGGAAGGCGAGATCGCCTAGCTCGGGTTTGGGCGGCTGATCCGCGGTAATTTGATCGATCTCGACGCCGAATATCTCGCCGGCAGAACTACGGATCAGATCTTTTAAGTTTCGTTGGAGTTCGCTTAGGGTCATGTGTGCAAAAGGGCAAAGTATACCTTTTTGTAGCTGTTTGGTACCATCGCCCCACGTTATGAGTAGTGTCTCAAATTAAGGTTTTTCTCTGCGGCCCTGCGTATACTCGGCGTCTCTGCGTTGAACGAGCCATTTAACGCAGAGACGCAGAGAGGTACGCAAAGTTCGCATCTATGAAGCGACGATCGATGTCAAGAACTTTTTAAGCACACTTTCGTCCTGACGCCGGCGGCGCCTTTGAATTGGTTTAGTTGCCCTTGCTCTTTGACAT
>DASTOZ010000413.1:0-13183 GCA_035762365.1 Pyrinomonadaceae bacterium
TCGACAAGTACGGCCGCATCGAGTACGTCGCGGCTGCTTACAACGCCGGGCCCGGACGCGTGGTCCAGTGGAAAGCGACGTTGCCGTTGGAGATCGACGAGTTCGCGGAAGCGGTTCCCTTCAAAGAGACGCGCGGGTATATTCAAGGCGTCGTCCGAAACTGGCTCCAATACTTGCGGCTGTACGACGCGAACGGAAACTTCAAGCCGGAAGTCGGATCGCGCGTCGCGAATGCGGATCCTGAAGTTCGCAAGCGCCGCGTTAGTGGACCAGGCAACGAAGAATAATCCGCATTATGAAGTTATTTGTTTTAGTGGTGGTGCTGCTCGTTATTGCCCCGGCGAGTAAGGCACAGCAACCGGTCGTAATCACATCAGAACCAAACGCGATCGTCTGGATCGATGAAGTCCGGCGGGGAACGACTGACGCCGGCGGCAAGTTAACGCTGACGAAAGTAACGCCGCGCCGGCACACCGTGCGGGTTCGCGCCACAGGTTTCAAGGAAGCAAGCGCTACGCTGCTACCCGGGCGCCGCACGCTCTCCGTGAAGCTCGTAGCGACCACCGACGAAGCCGAGTTGGCGTTTCAAAGAGCTGAAACCGCTCGCGAACAGGCGCGCGACGACGCGTCGAGAGAAAAGGCCGCCGAGCTCTATCGCGACGCCATAAAACTGCGACCGTCGCACGCCGCCGCGCATGTGGGCCTCGCGCGAGTATTGCTCGATCTGAACAAATTCAACGATGCACTCGAGGAGATCGATGCCGCGCGGCAGGCACGTCCGGTTTATCCTGAAGCGTCCGCGGTCGAAGGTCGAATTCAGCGCGAAGCCGGATCTGACACGCAAGCTATGCTCGCGTTTCGACGCTCGATTCGCGAAGCCGGCGGGTTCCAGCCCGAGGCGCACGTCGGACTCGCGCGCGTGCTGGAAGACAAAGGACAGTTTGCGGAAGCTGTCGTCGAGTTGCGCAAAGCGCTCGATCAGCTTTCCGACAGTGAACCCGTGATCTATCAAATGCTCGGCGCAGCTTACGAAAAACTCGAGAAGCCGAAGGAAGCAGTGGCGGCCTACGAAAAGTATCTTCAGCTCGCGCCGAACGGGAGTTACGCCGCGGCGATCCGGTCCATCCTCGACCAACTGAAACGCGAAGCTGCGGGCGAAACAATCATTCCGTAGCCACAAAAGGCACAAGAGACACAAAAGGCACAAAGACAAAAGAGAGAAAGAGTGATCACAGGCAAGGTCAAAACCCCGCAAGAGCGCCGAGGGCATTTGCCTACCCATTGGTTTTGCTTTTGTGCCTTTTGTGCGTCTTGTGCATTTTTGTGTTTAAGTGAGTAACCAATGTCCACACCTTCAATTTCAAAGAGCCGGCACGTATCTCACAAGGCGAGCCTGTTTACGGAGTCGGTGATTCGCGAAATGACGCGCGAGGCGCTGAAGCACGGCGCAGTGAATTTGTCGCAGGGCTTCCCCGACTTTCCCGCGCCTGAAGACATCAAGCGCCACGCGATGGAGGCGATCGAACGCGATGTCAACCAGTACGCGATCACCTGGGGCGCGAAAGACTTTCGCGATGCCATCGCCCGCAAAACTCAATGGTATCTCGGCCTCGACATCAATCCGGAAACTGAGATCACCGTCACGTGTGGTTCGACGGAAGGAATGATCTCCGCGATGATGGCAACGGTCGATCCGGGCGATGAAGTTATCGTCTTCGAACCGTACTACGAGAACTACGCGCCCGACGCGATCCTTTCCGACGCGCGTCCGCGCTACGTTCCGCTGCGTGCGCCCGACTGGAGTTTCGATCGCGATCAACTGCGCGCGACGTTCAACGAAAAGACGAAAGCGATCATCGTCTGCAATCCCAACAATCCGACGGGTAAGGTTTTCACTCGCGACGAGATGGAGTTCATTGCATCGTTGTGCCGCGAGTTTGACGCGCTTTGTTTCACCGACGAGATTTACGAACACATTCTCTACCCGCGGGAAGGCGCGGAGATCGAACACATCTCGATGGCCCAGCTTGACGGCATGCGCGAGCGGACAGTAGTCGTCAACTCGATGTCGAAGACATATTCGGTCACTGGCTGGCGAGTTGGTTACTGCATTGCGCCGCCGGAAATCACGGGCGCGATTCGCAAGGTCCACGATTTTCTGACGGTGGGCGCGGCGGCGCCGCTACAAGCTGCTGGTTCGTATGCGTTGTCGCTGCCGGCGGAGTATTACGAGCGGTTGCAAGCGGACTATCGCGTGCGGCGCGACGTGCTGTTGCCGGTGTTGGAAGCGGCGGGTTTCGGCACGTTTGTTCCGGATGGCGCTTACTACATCATGACCGACATCTCCAGGTTTGGATTTGCGAACGACGTCGATTTCACGCGGCACTTGATTCGCGAGATCGGCGTTGCCTGCGTGCCGGGGTCGAGTTTCTACAGCGATCCGGCGGATGGTGCGCAACAGGTTCGCTTCTGTTTCTGCAAGAAAGACGAAACGCTGAATCTCGCTGCCGAGCGACTGTCGAAACTTCGATCATCGATATGAGACTGTTTTCAATTTGTGTTCTACTGCTTGCCCTGACAACGGGCGCGGCCTCATTAACGTTGGCCCAACAGCAACCCGATCCGGAATTCAACACGTCGGTCGAGAACCCTGCTTACTCGCGGAATGGACCGCGGGTGATGTTCGACGAAGCGCATCACAACTTCCACACAACCGACGGGCGTTACAAACCGTTCGCCGATCTGATGATGAACGACGGCTACCAGGTGATTCGCAATCGCAAACCGTTTACGAAGCAATCGCTCGACAGTTTCAAAGTGCTCGTGATCGCGAATGCGCTCGGTGCGGAGGAGATGGACGACGAGGGATCAGACCAGTCGGCGTTCACCGAAGACGAGATTCGGGTGGTTTACGAGTGGGTGAAAGGCGGCGGGGCGTTGCTGTTGATCGCCGATCATGCTCCGTTTGGCGGCGCCGCAGCAGCGCTCGGCACGAAGCTTGGCGTCGACATGAGCAAGGGTTTCACTTTCGATGCCGCGAATGCGCTGCCGCAAGGCGCGTCGCTTCTGATCTTTTCGCGCGAGAACAAATTGCTTGGTCCGCATCCGATTGTCGAAGGGCGCAACGAGAAAGAGCGGGTCAACAAGGTGCTGAGTTTTACCGGGCAGTCGTTGAAGGGACCTGCCCATAGTGGCAGCGTTTTGAAACTGTCCGACACTGCGCAGGACACGCCTAATCGCGACCAGCAGTCGACGACTTCAGCCGCCGGACGTGCGCAGGCGTTGGCGTTCAAAGTCGGCAAAGGCCGCGTTGTTGTGCATGGCGAAGCGGCGATGCTCAGCGCGCAGATCGCGGGCCCGGAGAAGTTCAAGATGGGAATGAATTATCCGGGATACGACAACAAGCAATACGCGCTGAACGTCATGCACTGGCTGTCGGGTTTGTTGAAAGAAAAGTAGAAATGTGTTTCCCGCTAGCGGAACTCCAATGTAAAAAGAAAATTCTTTAAAAAATTCTTTTTACCTGAGTCTCGCGCTTGCGCTACGCCAGTCTAAATGTGGGATCGGAAGCGACAACTGATCTGGATCGCCGGTGGCTTAATAGTCGGGACTTACGTCGCCTACTCTGACTCCTTCACAGACGACGACCGTACGTTCTCGCTGCGGTTCTTTATTTTTATGGAGACTCTCGTCGTGCTAATTATGGCGGGACTTTTCTATTTCTACTCGCGACGCCAGAACAAACCCTAGTTCGGCTGCTGCATCGACTTCGACCTCACCGTGATCCCGTCGTTCCCCAAGACTAACAAACTTCTCGCCTGCCCAAACGGCGCCGCCGACGGCACATACGACAGCACATATCGATTCTGACGCAACTCATCACAAATCGCCTTTGCCGCCACTTGCGGCTCCTCAATCGAAAAGATCTGTCCGCCGGTCCCCTCGGCGAGCTTGTCGATCACGACTCGCGGCTTCGGCACATCGCGACGAATCGCGCCACGCGTCCGATCGACCGCCTGCACCGCATAGACCACGATGTTCTCCGACTGCAACTCCGCGAGCGTCTCTTCAAATGTCGCTTTGCTGCCGCGGTCCAGCCCGTCGCTGATCACGACGATGATTCGCTTCTGTCCCTGGATCGGCCGCATCGCCCCTTCAACCACCGCACGCAGTGCATCGAACAAGTGCGGCTGTCCCTTCTTGCGAAACAGCTTCAACGACTTCTCTATCGACTTCGCATCGTCGGTCCAATCAGACACGATCTCCGCCTGTTCGTCATAACCAACAATCAGCAACTTGTCGCCTTCGTAAATCTCGTAAGCAAACTCGCGCGCAGCCTGTTCCAGCTTGTCGACGTCGGCGCGAATCGATAACGAATTGTCGACCAGCAAAACGATCTTGGCCGGTGACGGATCCGGAGTGAAGTTGCGGATCGACTGTTCGATCCCGTTGTCGTAAACGGAGACTTCTTTGCTCGTAATGGGCGCGTTTCGCTGGTCAGTGCGGCGGGCGACGATACCGATCAGCACGCCATTCGCAGCATTCGCGTTTGGCCGGTTGCCAGACTGGCCCAGTATCGAAGCTGCAACCAGGAGTGTTGCAAGAATCGCAGCCAATCCGAGTTTTGATGACCTACGCAAACGCATTTCTAAAGTTGAGGAACGGCTTCAATCGCCGGATGTTTTCGGGGCTGAGGACTTCTCTGAAGTCTTCTTCGCCGGGGAGCTTGTCTTCTTTTCGGCCTTCTCTGGCTTGTCCGATTTTGCTTCTGTCGAGGATTCGGATTCGGACTTCTCGCCCTTCGTTGTCTTGGAGGCGTAATCGGTCACGTACCAACCCGACCCCTTGAACTGAATGGCCGGGGCCGAGATCTTCCGCTCGAGCCGCCCGCCACACTTGCGGCACTTGACGGGTGGCTTGTCGCTAATCTTCTGAAAAACTTCGATGTGTGCCCTGCATTTCCGGCATTCGAACTCATAGATAGGCATGCCCGGATTATAAGGTCCGCGGGAACACGGATTCAACTTTTGAACTTCGCAGGTGGTTCGTCTATGCTCTGTCCGAAGATGTCGAACAGCGCCCAATCCCTTTCCTTAGAACGCAAGATCAAAATGCACGAGGCGCGCGAGGGGATCATCAACCGCCTCGCCATGACCCTCCCGCGGGCCATCAACCTCGACCGGTTTCTCACCGTTATCGTCTCGGAACTCGGGCGCATGATGAACGTCGATCGCTGCGACGTGATTCAACTCAAGTCAGCCAGCGAGCTGCGCATCAGCCATGAGTGGCGCGCGTCAGACGATGTGCCGTCGAGCCTGGGCACAGTCATTCCGCTCGATCTGAACCAGCTTTCGGAACACGTCGACATCCGCAAACCAATCCGTCTCAACGACACGGCAGCCGCCGGACTCGATCAAAAAGTCAGACTGTTGACCGCGAGCTTGAACACTCGTTCGCTGCTCGTCGTGCCGGTGATGCTGGGCAACGACGTTCTCGGGCTCGTCGGTTTGCACACGACGGGCACCCCGCGCGAGTGGCTCGACGATGAAGTCTCGTTTCTCGAATCGATCGCGGGGCAGATCGCCATCGGCTACCAGTACACGCGCCTCTACACAGACAAGGAGCGCGAGGCGGAAACAAAACGCGCGCTGCTTTCGATTGCGAACGCCCTGAACGCGCGTTCTGACTTTCGTGAAGTTTCGTCGCTCGTGTTGGAACGGGCGATCGCGCTGGTCGGCGCCGATTACTCAGCGCTGGGCGTGCTCGATCCCGCGGGTGGAAAGATCAATCTGGCGGCGTTCAAGGCCGCGCCCGATGCGGCTGTCGATGCGATTCAAGGGTTGTTTGACGAGCACGGAAAATCGCTCGACGTAACCGCGTTTCCAGCGATGGTGGAAGTGCTTGCGCAGGGCAAGACGCTGAAGCTGCTCGACACCGATTTGCCGTTTCCTATTCGTCTCGCGTTCAACTCGCTGCTCGGTGGACGCGCCGCGCTCGTCGCTCCGGTTCGCGTCGGCGGACAAACGTTCGGGTTGCTCGGACTCGTGTGGAGCGAGGCTCGTGAACGGTTCGACGACCACGAAGTCGCACTGGTCGAAGGCATCGCCGATCAAATCGGCACCGCGCTCGAACGCGATCAGTTGTCGGCGGAGATCATGCACCTCCGAACGGCGCTGCACGAGCGCTACGGCGGCGATCGCATCATCGGTCAAACGTCCGGCATCCGCCGCGCGATCGAGTTGGCGTTGAGTGTGGCCGACACACAGACGACTGTGCTGATCGAAGGCGAGTCCGGCACCGGAAAAGAGTTGCTCGCGAACCTGATTCATTTCAACTCCGGCCGCGAAGATCAACCGTACGTCAAACTAAACTGCGGCGCGATTCCGGAGACGTTGCTCGAGTCGGAATTGTTTGGTCACGAGAAAGGCGCGTTCACCGACGCGCGCGCGTTGCGTCGCGGACGTTTTGAAGAAGCAAACGGCGGGACGTTGTTTCTCGACGAAGTCGGCGAGATGAGTTTGTCGGCGCAAGTGAAACTCTTGCGCGTGTTGCAGGACGGAGAGTTGACGCGCGTCGGCGGCAACGAAGTGATCAAAACCGATGTGCGTGTGTTGGCGGCGTCGAACGTCGACTTGAAACGCGCGGTCGAACTCGGCACGTTTCGTCAGGATTTGTTCTATCGTCTCTCGGTGTTTCCGATTAAGTTGCCGCCGCTGCGCGACCGACCGCAAGACATCCATCCGCTCGTCATCCATTTTATTGAGCACTACAAGCACAAAACCGGGCGCTTCATTTCTGGTATTTCGAAAGACGCCTTGCAGGCGATGATTACCTACGACTGGCCGGGTAACGTGCGCGAGCTCGAAAACGCGATCGAGCGCGCCGTAATCATTGCCTCAGGGCGACAGATCGAACTCGAAGACCTGCCCGATTCGATCAGCAAGATCGCGCTTCAGGAACGCGATCGCATCAAAGTTGAGCGCGCAAAAGCCGCCAGCGAGGGTCGCACCACCACGTTTCAGATCACCGTCCCTTCATCGATGGAGGAAATCGAACGCCAGGCCATCGAGGCCACGCTCGACTACACCGCCGGCGACAAATCGCACGCTGCTCGCGCCCTCGGCATTGGCCGTAAAACCCTCTACCGAAAGCTCGAACAGTACAACGGTGGCCCGAAAGATTAGGCAACCGGAACGCTGATTTGCTATAGTCCAACGCCGAAATCATTTGGAGAAAGGACCCCTAAAATGGGATACGACGATTATCGGAGAGATAGCGGCGACAGCATCTCCACTCGACTGACTTACCTGCTTATCGGCGGGGGCATCGGCGCGATTCTGGCCCTGCTTTTTGCGCCGAAATCCGGCCAGGAACTGCGCGGCGACATCGCCGACGCCACGCGCAAAGGCATCGACCGTTCGCGTGAAGCGGCCCAGCACCTGAGCGACCGCGCCGGCGAATACTACGAAGCCACACGCGAGCGCGCGGGCGAGCTTTACACCCAAGCCGCCGGCAAGATCGGCGACGTGGCCCAACAGGCGCGTGAAGCTGCGGCTCGCCAGGGCGGCACGGTTGCCGCCGCGATCGACGCAGGCAAGAAGGCGTATCAGGAAGAGAAGCGCAAGACTGAAATGTCGGGCCGCATCGAAGCGCCAAACTTCGGCGGCGATAAGACCAACTGAGACTTCAAAACGGGCTTTGGTCTTTGGTTTTTGGTCTTGGAAGCGATTGACTGAAACCTAAGACCTAAGACCAAAGACCCAAGCCCTCCAGAATATGTACATCGCACTCTTGCAGATGAACACCAACGATCCAATGTTCTGGGTGATGGTGATTATTGCTGCTTCGTTTCTCGTCATCGCGATCGCCATGGTGGCGATCGCGGTGTTCGTCAATCGCGCCGTGAAGTCGGTCAACCGGATGGAAAGCAAGCTTGAGCCGCTGATCGAACGCGTCTCCGCTATGAGCGAGCAAGGCAAGCAGATTGCCGTCCAGGGAAAGCTGATCGCCGAGCAGTTCACGGCGGTTTCCAGTCATCTTTCGACTGCGACGCAGCACTTCTCGGAATCGCTGGCGATCATCAAGGGCGAGGTTAGCGAACTGAAAGCGCTGGTCAGTGACACCGCGCTCGAGGCGCGAGACAAGGTCGAACTGGTCAGCAATACGATCGATCGGACGCACAGACAAGTGGCACTGACAACCGATTTCATTCAGTCGAAGGTGATCGAGCCGGCGCGGGAGCTGGCGGCGATTATGGCGGGCTTCCGCCGTGGTCTCGAAGTGCTCGTTGCGCCCGTGCCGAAGCCCATAAATCAAACTTACGCTGAGGATGAGATGTTCATAGGCTGAGCAGGCGCACAACGGACTACCCGGACCCGAACCATCGCATCCTTGATGGTTCGGGTTCTTTGTTGGTCTTTGGACTTGGGTCTTCGGTCTTTGGGTTTGAATGCCATTACAAAGACCAAAGGCCAAAGACCTAAGTCCGGAACTTCAAGCCCGGTCGAAATCGCGAATGTCCTTTGCTACTATTGCCAATTCAAACTTATGTCCAGAGAAACCCCGCTCGATCTCAAAAAGACAGTCAATCTGCCCAAGACGAACTTCTCGCAGAAGGCCAACCTGGCGCAGAGCGAACCTGCACGCCTCCAGAAATGGAATGAACTCGATCTCTATCGACTCATTCAGCAGTCACGCGCCGGACGCGAAAAGTTCATCCTGCACGACGGCCCGCCCTACGCGAACGCGGACATTCACCTCGGGACGGCGATGAACAAGGTGCTGAAAGACTTCATCGTCAGATCGCGCACGATGATGGGCTTCGACGCGCCGTACGTTCCCGGTTACGACTGCCATGGCCTGCCGATCGAACAACACGTCGAACGAGGTCTCGAGAAGAAAGGGAAAAAGAAGAGCGACCTGAGCCTCGAGACGTTCCGCCGCATCTGCCGCGAGCACGCGGAGAACGCCCTGAAGAGCCAAACGCGCGACTTCAAACGCCTCGGCATTCTGGGCGAGTGGGACGACCCGTACCTCACGATGTCGAACCACTACGAAGCCGAGACCGCGCGCATGTTCGCGCGTTTCGTCGAGCGTGGTTACGTCTACAAAGGCGCGCGTCCGGTTTACTGGTGTATCAAAGACCAGACAGCGCTGGCGGAAGCGGAAGTCGAGTATCACCAGCACACGAGTCCGTCGGTTTACGTGAAGTTTCCGTTGCGCAGCGATCCGGCGCTGATCGATCCCGCGCTGGCGGGACGAAGTGTGTTCGTGCTGATCTGGACCACGACGCCGTGGACGCTGCCTGCAAACCTCGGCATCGCTGTGCATCCCGATTTTGAGTACTCGGCGTTTGAGAACGGCGACGAGGTTTTCATCGTTGCAAGCGAGCTCGTCGAAGCAGTAGCGGCGAAGTGTGGCCTGGGACCGGCGCCGAACGTTGTCGCGCGATTCCAGGGTACGAAACTCGATCGCCTCGAAGCGGGACATCCATGGATCGATCGACCGTCGCTGCTGATGATCGGCGAGCACGTCACACTGGGCGGAGAAGCCGATGCGGAAACGGAGCTCGACGTCAGCGAAGCGCAAAAGAAGTCGTCTGACAGCAAGGCGGGGACTGGCTGCGTGCATACTGCGCCCGGTCATGGTCATGACGACTTCGTGATCGGCAAGCGTTACGGTCTGGACATCTATTGTCCCGTCGACAATGCGGGACGCTTTACGCCCGACGTCACGCACTTTTCGGGCATGCGAGTGTTTGAAGCGAACGATCATATCGTCGAGTTCATGCGCGAGCGCGGCGTGCTGCTGTTCAGCGAGAAGTACGAGCATCGTTATCCGCACTGCTGGCGCTGCAAGAGCCCCGTGATCTTCCGCGCAACGCCGCAGTGGTTCATCGCGATGGACCAAACGCATCGCGAGCTCGTCGAGAAAGACGAAGACGGCCGCGACCGCACCAACTTCACCGACAATGAAACTGACGCCGCACTACCGCTTCGCGACGCCGCACTCGCAGAGATCCGACGCGTGAACTGGATTCCCGCCTGGGGCGTCGATCGCATGAGCAACATGTTCAAAGGGCGGCCCGACTGGTGCGTCTCGCGGCAGCGTGTCTGGGGTGTTCCGATCCCGGTTTTCTACTGCGCTCGCTGTAACAAGGCCGTCGCCGATCCGGCGGTGATCAATCACGTCGCCGATATTTTCGAACGCGAGTCGGGCGACGCGTGGTACACACACGAGGCGAGTGAACTGTTGCCGCCGGGTTACGTCTGCAAAGGTTGCGGCGGGACTGAGTGGATTAAGGAGACTGACATTCTCGACGTGTGGTTTGACAGTGGCGTTTCGTCGATCGCAGTGCTCGAGAATCGTCAGGAACTGCGTTGGCCCGCGGATGTTTACATCGAAGGTGGCGATCAGTTTCGTGGCTGGTTTAATTCTTCGTTGATGATCGGCATCGCCGCGCACGATCGCGCGCCGTACAAGACGGTGATCACGCATGGCTGGACGCTCGACGCGCAAGGCCGCGCGATGCACAAGTCTGCCGGAAACGCGATCGAACCTGACAAAGTGATCAAGCAGTCGGGCGCGGAGACGATCCGGCTGTGGTGTGCGTCGTCAAACTATTTTGACGACATGCGAGGGTCGGATGAGATCCTGCAACGCGTCACGGATGCGTATCGCAAGTTGCGCAACACGGCGCGGTTTGCGCTCGGCAATCTGCACGAGTTCGATCCGGCGCGCGATACGGTGCCTGACGAGGAGATGGAGGAGATTGATCGCTGGGCGTTGGCGGAGTTGGACCGCGTGCTGGCGGAAGTGGCGAAGGCTTACGAAGCTTACGAGTTTCACAACGTGTATCGGGCTTTGTACAACTTCTCGACCGTAACGTTGTCGGCGCGTTATTTCGACATCATCAAGGACCGGCTATACACGTTTGCGCCACGCAACAAGGCGCGACGTTCTGCGCAGACGGCGCTGTTGCGAATCGCGGATGCGCTGGCGCGGACGTTGGCGCCGATCCTCGTTTTCACTGCCGACGAGATCTGGGAAAACTTGCCTGGCCGCGCAGAGGCGTCGGTGCACATCGCTGAGTTTCCGGTTGCGGGCGAGCAGAATCACAACGACGAGTTGCTGGCTACATGGGCGCGTTTGTTTGAAATTCGCGACGAGGTTTTGCGAGCGCTTGAAGAGGCGCGAGTTGCGAAAAAGATCGGCAGTTCGCTGGAAGCGAAGGTAACGCTGACGGCTTTTCGTGAAACGCTCGAGTTGCTGCGCAAGTACGAAAAGGATCTGCGTTACATCTTTATCGTCTCGCAGGTTGAGATCGTCGAGGGATCGCAATCGATCGCCGTTTCGCGTGCGGACGGCCAGAAGTGCGAGCGCTGCTGGAACTATTCGACGCGCGTTGGCGAATCGGAAAGATATCCGACTGTTTGCGAACGCTGTGTCGCGGCACTCGCTGAAATAGAGAACACGGATTGATGGATTTAAAGACCAATCAAGACAGTAATCTGAGAACACGGTTTGGATGGCGGGCGGGATATTTGCTCGCCGCTTTTGGCGTTTACCTCGCGGACCAGGCTTCGAAGGCCTGGGCTGTGAAGACGCTGCGCTTCGGCGAAGATCGCGTCGTCATTCGTAACTTTCTTCAGTTGGCGTACACCGAAAACCCGGGCATCGCTTTCGGCCAGCTCCAGGACCACGGCTCCTTTGGCCGCTGGTTCTTCGTAGTCCTTGCAGCCGCCGCCAGCATCGCGGTCTTCTACTATTTCATTCGCACGCCGCGCAACGACGATCGCGTCCTCGGCGCGTGCGCCTTGTTGCTCGCCGGCATTCTCGGCAACCTGACCGACCGCGTGCGCCTCGGCTACGTCGTCGATTTCATCGTCATGCACGCGGGCGACTATCATTGGCCGACTTTCAATATCGCCGACGCGAGTATCTGCATCGGCGCCGCGTTGTTGATGCTCGACCTCTTTTTCGGCCGGAAGAGACAACCCGCGAACGCGATTCCCAGCACTAAAACGTAAAGACGAACCAGACAGATGTACCCTGAGCTTTTTCGCATCGGCAGTTTCCCAATCAATACCTACGGCGTTTTCCTGGCGATCGCGTTTCTGTGTGGGATTCTCATCACGGCTCGGCTCGGAGAACGCGACGGTCTGCCGCGCGAACGCGTTTACGATCTCTGCCTGTGGATGTTGCTGGCGTCGCTGATTGGCTCGAAGGTGCTGATGCTGTTCACTGAGCCGGAGTATCGCGAAAATCCGCTTGGCTTATTGTCGTTGGATTTCCTGCGTTCCGGCGGCGTGTTTTACGGCGGGCTGCTCGGCGCGATCCTCGCGGGGTACTTCCTGATGAAGCGTTACCAGTTGCCGTTTTGGAACACCGCCGACGCTTGCGCGCCAGGAATCGCGATTGGTAACTTCTTCGGCCGCCAGGGATGTTTTGCCGCCGGTTGCTGCTGGGGCAAACCGACGTCGCTGCCGTGGGGAGTGCAGTTCAGCGAGTTGGGCCACGAAATCACCGGCGTACCGATCGACCAGCACCTTCATCCGACACAGCTTTACGAATCGTTTGCGATGTTGCTGGTGTTCTTCTTTCTGCTCTGGTTGCACAAGCGAAAACGATTCAGCGGCCAGGTCGTGCTTGTTTACGGACTGCTTTACGCGACAATTCGTTTCGCCGTCGAGTTTGTGCGCGACGATCCGCGAGGCGACATTCTCGGCCTGACGACGTTAACCGGACTTTCAACCTCGCAGATGATCAGTTTGGTGATCGGCATCGTCGCTTTAGTTCTCTTGATCTCTCGTAACCGAAAAACACGGACTCTAAACTATGAAGATTCTCGCGCCCCTATTCGTGCTGGTGTTACTGATTAGCGTTTCACTTGCTCAATCCGAAAATCTCCTGCTGCCAAACGAGAAGCACCTGCGTAACATCAAGCAGTTGACGTTTGGCGGCGAAAACGCCGAAGCCTACTTCTCCTCCGACGGCAAACAACTCATCTTTCAGTCGACGCGCGAAGGCCACGGCTGCGATCAGATCTACACGATGAACATCGACGGATCCGGTCAGCGGCGCGTCAGCAGCGGAACCGGCCGTACGACGTGCGGGTACTTCTATCCGGCGGGCGACGAGATCCTGTTCGCGTCGACGCACGAGGGAGGCGCCGCGTGTCCGC
>DASTOZ010000414.1:0-9960 GCA_035762365.1 Pyrinomonadaceae bacterium
GCGGTTCAGCACAAGATTCCGCTTCGCCGGTTCGTGACTCCGATGGGTTACGGAAAGGCTGATTCGGTCGCCGATAACACTACTCCATCAGGACGCCAGCAGAACCGTCGCGTGGACGTTAAGATGATCATCAATCGTGGTTTGAATTCGGGAACGTCCTCGACGACTTCGGCGGCGCCACCGACGCGTCCGTAGCGCCACGGTACAAACAGTGCCAACGGCTTTGGTCCTATCCGTGTTTCTCTGTGAAGGGGGACACGGATAGCTGTTTTCAGGCCATATACGGTTTCGCATCCTCAGACCCGTTTTCGTCCATCCCTCCACCAAATACCGTGGCGAAGACGTTGATTAGTGGCCTTTTTTGGTCATTTTGAGTGGCCTCAGGATTGCTCTAGGCAACCCTATCATGACAAAGGCAGAAGTCTTCCCAATGGTGCACAGCGGCTTTGCCGCAAAATCTAAAACGCAGCAGCTCGCGCCGCAGTCGGATCACGCGCTGGCTATCGCGGCCGGCCAAGGCGACATGGGCGCGTTTGAACAGTTATACGAGCGACACAACCGCCGCGTGTATTCGTTGTGTTTGCGCATGACGCAGAACGCAGCGGAAGCGGAGGATCTCGCTCAGGAAGCTTTTATTCAGCTATTCAGAAAGATCGGCAGTTTCCGTGGCGAGTCGGCGTTTACCACCTGGTTGCACCGACTCACCGTGAACCAGTGTTTGATGCACTTCCGTAAACGAAGTGTGAAGCTCGAGAAGACGACCGAGGAAGGTGAGACCCCGGTCCAGATCGTGCGCGGGACCGAGAACCCGAACGCGATGCCGATCATGGATCGGATCGCGCTGGACAACGCGTTGAAACAGTTGCCGCCGGGATATCGCACCGTGTTCGTGTTGCACGACATCGAAGGTCACGAGCATGAGGAGATCTCGAAGATGCTCGGCGTCGCGGTCGGCACTTCCAAATCGCAGTTGCACAAGGCGCGCATGAAGCTGCGCAAGATTCTGAAGTCGCGTAACGGCGCTGCCAGGAATTAACTTAACTTCCGTTGTTCTCGATTTACCGCTTGCATTATGCGGCCAGTTGGTTGCATAAAGGCGAGCGGTTTTTGTTTTGCCGCGCGCACGCGCTATAACGGAGAAAAACGAATGAGCGAACGGAACGTCACATTCTATCGCTGGGACGACATGCCGAAAGAGAAGGTGAGCGAGACGTTGGACCGCCGGCTGATCACCGGCGACCGCATGATGATCTCGCACGTCTATCTTAAGAAAGGGTCGATCGTTCCGCGACATTCGCACGAGAACGAGCAGATCACGTACATCCTCGAGGGCGGGTTGCGCTTCTGGATTGGTCCGGACGAGTCGCAAGTGATCGACGTAATGGCCGGAGAAGTGTTGCACATTCCGTCGATGGTCCAACACAAGGCGGAAGCGTTGGAGGACACGTTGGACGTCGACGTGTTCAGTCCGCCGCGTGAGGACTGGTTGAACAAGACTGACGATTACCTGCGCCGGTAGCTAATCATGGATCTCGGCCTGAAAAACAGAGTCGCGTTGGTCGCGGCGGCGAGTCAGGGGCTCGGACGTGCTGTTGCCGAGGAATTGGCGGCTGAGGGAGCGTCGCTGGTGCTCTGCGCGCGCAATCCCACGACGTTGGCGGAGACGGCGGCTGCGATCGCCGACAGCACTGGTGCCCACGTGTTGGCGGCGCCGGCGGACGTGACGGACGTGGACCAGATCGCGCGTCTTGTCGAGTCGGCGAATGAGCGCTTTGGACGGATCGACATTCTGGTAACGAATGCGGGTGGTCCACCGGCCGGGAGGTTCGATCAGATAACTCGCGAGCAATGGGAGCAGGCGTCACGATTGACGCTCTTCAGTGCGATCGAGTTGGCGCGTCAGGTGCTGCCCGGAATGAAGGAGAGACGTTGGGGTCGAATTCTCAACATCACTTCGATCGCCGTCAAACAGCCGGTTGAGAACCTGATGTTGTCGAACAGCTTGCGGGCAGGGTTGACCGGGTTTGCACGGACACTGGCGAACGAAGTTGCTGCCGATGGTGTTACCGTCAACAACATCCTACCGGGTTACACGCGCACCGAACGTCTGGATGAACTCGCCAACATGATGGCCGACAAGCTTGGCATCAGCGCCTCTGAATTTCGCGCGAAGTGGGAACAGGAAATCCCGATGCGGCGTCTCGGCGAGCCGCGCGAGTTCGCCGCCCTCGCGACATTTCTCGTCTCCGAGCGCGCCAGCTACATCACCGGCGCCTCAATTCAAGTCGACGGCGGCTGGATCCGATCGTTGCTCTAGAGATTTTCTTTTACACACGCAAGTTCCTCACATTGTCTCGTTCTCTTCCACAGCTAACTACTCTCTGCGTTGCTCTCATCTCCCAAATACAACTCGACGGAAGAATTCGACGCACTCGACCGTCGAACCAACGGAGAACTACGTATGAGCAACGAGCAGATCGCAAATCTATTCAACGTGCGTTCGCACAACCCGTCCTTTTTTTCCGTTAGGGAGAGCACTGCTTTCAAAGGCGAGCTGTTGGACTTCTGCATTCCGGTGAATCTTCACTTCCCACCGGCCGGGCTGGTCCAATTGATCCACGAACATCTTCCCGAAATTCTCAGGTACTACCCGGACTACGCAGCGACACATCAGCAACACCTCAGTCAAATGACCGGCCTTCCGCCGGAGACAATAGTGCCTTGCAACGGATCGACCGAAATCATCACGCACCTTTGCCGGGGTGTCGCCGGCCCAATCGTCACCTCGGTTCCGACCTTCAGCAGGTGGACGGATCTGCCGGAAGAGCTGCACATTCCGCTTCACCCAATCGTCCGAACGCGTGAGAACGACTTCCGACTAGACGTCGATCAAATCGTCGCTAAGGTGCGCGAGGTGAGTGCCCGGACGCTGGTGATCTCAAATCCAAACAATCCCACGGGCGCCTGGTTAACCTGCGAACAGATCAAACAACTGACAGAATCGCTTCGAGATCTCGACGCCGTGATCGTCGACGAATCGTTCATCGACTTTTCCGATCTGAAAAGCGCCGCTGTCCACGTCGACAAAACTCCGAACCTGATCGTCGTAAAAAGCATGGGAAAGTCGCTGGGCTGGCACGGCGTGCGGCTCGGCTACGCTGTCGCGAACCGAATGACGGCGCAGAAGTTACGATCTCAACTTCCGTTCTGGAACATCAACGGTCTTGCCGCTTACGTCCTGAAATGCGTGACGAGTTTTAAGCCGGAATATCTTGCGAGCTTCGCGCGAGTCGCGGAGGACAGGCGCTACATGCAGGAGCGCTTTGCAGATTTACCGAACCTTAAAGTCTATCCTTCGAAAGCGAACTTTCTTTTCGTCGAACTACCCGCCCCTGTATCGGGCCGCAAGCTGCGGGACGCGCTGCTCGAGCATCACGGCTTGATGGTGCGGGAGTGCAGCAACAAGATTGGCTGTTCTGAACAGTACCTTCGTGTGGCTGTGCAACGACCGTCTGCGACTGACACGTTGATTACCGGCCTGCGTACGGAACTGGCATCTATGTGATTTGCGCGAGATGACGTACTATTTTTCCGAAAGAAAGGACGGTCAAAGATGATCAAATCAATTCGTGGCAGCACCATCTGATAGATCGACCAGCACGCCTTTGAAGAACTTATCGCCCCTTACCGGCGAGGGAGTGATCGTGGACATCGGGACGGGCGACGGGCGCTTTGTGTACCAGTCTGCGCGCCGGAACCCGAACAAGTTCTACATCGGGATCGATCCGAACGTACGGCCGCTGGAAAAGATCTCGGAGAAGATTCATCGGAAGCCGACGAAGGGCGGCGCACCTAACGTGCTGTTCATTCAGGCGGCGGTGGAGGATCTGCCGCCGGAGTTGAACGGTGTCGCCGATGAAGTGCACGTGCATTTTCCATGGGGCGGGTTGTTGCGCGCGTTTGCAACGGGCGACGTCGATGTTCTGCGCAGCGTGAGGAGGATCTGTTCGCCGGGTGCGATGTTGGAAGTTGTGATGAACGACCCTGTTGCCGATCAACCCCTTGACCGTTATCGATCTGCCGGGTTTGAGGTTTTAGAACACGGACTGGCGCCGGCAGCTCAATGGTCTGAATTCAAAACCACGTGGGCCAGACGATTGAAGCAAAATGAACAGCGGTCCGTGGTCTACCTGATCGCCCGCGCTGTTTAGAAACTCTGATCGTCCGCCGATGGGCCAAAGATTGCCGGGACTTTCGCTCCCATCAAGCGCAGGTAAACCGTCATCTGACCGCGGTGATGTGACCAGTGACTGATCGTGTCCTGAATTATCTCCTCGCGCGTTCCTTGCCACACGACGTTTCCGCGAGCGAGCAGTTTCCAGGTTGTCATCAAATGCTCGTCCGTTGTTTTTTCGAGCGCGGCACGGGCGCCGGCCGCGGTTTCGTCGAGCGCCTTCAACAACGCTTCCTTCGTTTCCTTCGGAGCTTGTCTTGTTTCCTGGCCTTCCGCGGGCGCGACGTCCAGTTCGTCGCGGTCGATCTCCATCGTGATCCACATCGGAATGGTCGCGACCATGTTCACGAGATAACCGAAGACCATCGACTTCTCGTGCGGCTTCCAGTCGAACTTTCCGTCCGGGACCTGCTCGAGTGCTTTTCGTGAACGTTCGACTTCGCGATCGAGCTGTGCTCGAAAAAACTCTGTCAGTTTCATTGTTGCCTCCGTGCGGGCGATTATAGACGCTGCGTGCCGCTTTCCACAGTGGTGTATGATGGGGCGGCAACTCGGATGATCATCCAGGAAAACATCACCCACGCATCTCAATCTCTGATCATTCGCGTCCTGCTGGTCGCAATCGCAGGCGGTCTTCTATACGTGTTGTGGCGCGAGGTGCGCAAGATTCCGCCGAAGTTGCTCGTGCTCATGGCCACAGCGTTTCTCGATATGGTCGGCCTGCTGATGATCATTCCGCTGCTGCCGTTCTATGTGAAATCGCTGGGCGGCGAAGGCGTCACGCTTTTCGGATTTCACTTCGGCATCGGCATCATCGTCGGGTTCATCATCGCCGCCTTCACCGTCGCGCAACTGTTCAGCGCGCCGATGTGGGGTCGCTTTTCGGATCGTGTCGGACGGCGGCCTGTGGTGCTGATCGCGTTGACTGCTTCAGGAATTGCTTACCTCATCTTCGGGTTCGCCGAGTCGTTGCTGCTGTTGTTCATTTCACGTGTGGTGCAGGGCGCGGGCGGTGGCACCGTGGGTGTGATTCAGGCTTACGTCGCCGACACGACTGCGCCGCAGGATCGCGCGCGAGCGCTCGGTTGGTTGTCAGCTACGACGAACCTCGGCGTGGCGCTCGGACCCGTGCTCGGTTCATTTGCGATCGCGTTGGGCAAGTACGATGTGGCGCCTGGGCCGGCCACGTGGCGGATGGGCCAGGCGGCGCCTGGAATTTTCGCGGCAGCACTTTGTCTGCTGAACATTGCATTTGCCGCCCGTTATCTGACGGAGTCACGTGACGTAACGGAACACGCGTCGTCTGACGGACAACCGCGGCGCAAGTCGCGCGAGGTGATCTGGCGCGTGATCTCGCATTCGGGTGAACCCGCGTCGCGTTTAATCTGGACTTACGCGATCGCGATCGGCGCGTTTCAGGGCAGCTTCTCGGTGCTGGCGCTTTTTCTGAACGCGCGTTTTCAGGTGACAGCGCAGACGATCGGTTACTTTTTCATGTACATCGGATCGATCTCCGTCTTCACGCGCGTGTTGCTGCTCGGGCGGATGGTCGATTGGTTCGGTGAGGCAAAACTCTCGCGACTGGGATTGGTATTGCTCGCGAGCGGCGTTGTCGGAATGCCGCTGGCGCGAAACCTGTGGATGCTGGCGATCGCGGTCGCACTGATTCCATTGGGAACCGCGTTCACTTTCCCCTGCGTGACCGCATTGTTATCTCGCGTCATCTCGCCGCTCGAACGCGGTCTCTACATGGGAATGCAACAGACGTACGGCGGCGTGGCGAGGATCATCGCGCCGCTGTTTTTTGGGTGGTCCTTCGACAGACTCGGCGTCTCCTCGCCCTATTTCTTCGCCTCCGCCTTCATCATCGCCACAATCTTCCTCGGCTTCGGCTTCGACAAGTACGCGAAGCATGAAGAAACTCCACAGATCATCGCCGCCGCTGTTCCGGAAGAAGCTGAAACAGAGATCGCGCCGGTTAAATCCTCCTGATCAAAAGCTATTCGTTGAGATTGTCCATGCCGGTAAACTTCCAACCGGTCCTCGTTTTGTTGAAGTGATAAAGGATCACTTCATTGCCAGCGGCGTCGGGGCAGGCTACGGTGAAATGTTTGTAGTTATCGTGGTCGATTTCGGGCTTCGCTTTTTTGAAGCACTCGGCCGCGTTGGTCTGCTCGTTGAAGACCTTGCGATATCGTTTCTGCAAGTCGGCTTTGCTCTTGATCTTCGGAATGCCGAACGACATCTCGATCGGAAAGCGTGAGAGCGTCGCGATTGCTTCGACGTTCTTGTTGGTCACCGCCGTTTTGAACTGCTCCCAGAACGTGTCACGCCCATCGGCGCCCGTGAGCAGCAACACAGCGAATAAGGCAATTGTTTTCATAACCACAAAAGCACAAAAAGGAATTAGGACTTGATTCTAAACTGGATGCTGTGATTGGATGCGCACCATGCGAACACCCATAAAAATCCGCCCGCTTGTACTGGTACTCGTCTGCCTGACGATGGCGCCGATTATCGCGCGCCCGCGCGCGTACGCGCAATCGTTCACGATGGAACAGATCAAGAGCTATCCGTTTCCGAACGAGCTGACCGCCGCGGGAAGCGGCTCGCGCATCGCCTGGGCCTTCAACGAGCGCGGACTGCGAAACGTCTGGGTCGCCGAAGGACCAGACTTCAAGGCTCGCCGTCTGACCAACTACACCGTCGACGACGGACAGGAGTTGACCAGTCTTTCGGTTTCTGCAGACGGCAAGTACGTGGTCTACGTGCGCGGCGGCGATCATGGTTCAAATTTCGACAGTGCTGCGCCGGTGAATCCGGCGTTGTCGACGACGCAGACGCGCGTGCAGATCTGGAGCGTTCCGTTTGCGGGTGGGGAACCGAAGATGATCGGCGAGGGTGACGAACCGGTCGTCTCGCCGAAGAGCGATCGCGTGGTGTTTGTGAGAGAGCGCGGGATTTGGATCGCGCCGATCGACGGGTCGAGCGCAGCGAAGCGGATGTTCTTTGCGCGCGGCGAATGTGGGTCGCCGGAGTGGTCGCCTGACGGTTCGCGTCTCGGCTTCGTTACCAATCGCGGCGATCATTCGTTCGTCGGCGTCTACACAAACGACTCGACGCCGATCGTTTATCTCGCGCCGTCGACTGCACGCGATTCGAGTCCGCGTTGGTCGCCGGACGGAAAGCGGATTGTGTTTGTGCGACGGCCAGGAAACGGCGGCGCGCCCGAACCGATCCTCGAACAACGTCCGCAATCGTGGTCCATCTGGACTGCTGACGCCACCACCGGCGAGGGAAGTCAACTGTGGAAGAGTCCGTTCACGTTGCGCGGTTCGCCGCCTTCGACGCACGGTGGAACGAACCTGCACTGGGCGGCTGCCGGCCGCATCGTTTTCCTGTCGTACCTGGACGGCCAGCCGCACCTTTATTCGATCTCGGAAAAAGGTGGCGAACCGTTGTTGCTCACGCCCGGCAACTACATGGCGGAGTACGTCACGATCAGCGCCGATCGAAGGTACCTGGTGTTTGCGGGTAATGCCGGCTCGGATGCTGACGACATCGATCGACGTCACATCGTGAAGGTCCCGGTCGACAAGGCGGAACCGGCGGTGATCACGCCCGGTAAAGGACTCGAATGGACGCCGTTCGTAACTGGCGACGGCAAGTACATCGCATATCTCGGGGCGACTGCGCAACGCCCGCCGTTACCGACGGTGATGACCGCTGGCGGCGGCCAGCCGATCACGATCGCTCAGGATCGTTTACCTTCGGATTTTCCGTCTAATCAACTCGTCGTACCGAAGAAGGTGGTGTACAAATCGCCTGACGGGCTCAACATTCACGCGCAGTTGTTCGAAGCCGCGGGCGGCGCGGCGAAGAAGCCGGCGATCATCTACGTTCATGGTGGTCCACCGCGGCAGATGCTCCTCGGCTGGCACTATTCCGACTACTACTCGAATGCTTACGCGTTGAACCAGTACCTCGCGAGTCGCGGCTACGTTGTGCTGTCGATCAACTACCGGCTTGGCATCGGTTACGGGCACGATTTTCACCGTCCGGCGAATGCGGGCGTGCAAGGTGCGTCGGAGTATTTGGACGTGAAGGCCGGTGGCGAGTACTTGCAGAAGTTGTCGCAGGTTGATGCGAAGCGAATCGGGATCTACGGCGGGTCTTACGGCGGTTATCTGACCGCGCTTGCTCTCGCGCGCGACTCGAAGCTGTTTGCAGCGGGCGTCGATATTCACGGCGTACACAACTGGACCGCCGAACGTGCGGCGCCTTTGCTCGAGAACCGTTACGAGCGACCGCCCGACGTGCAGAAAGCGCTCGACGTGGCGTGGCAGTCGTCACCGGTAGCGTCGATGTCGACGTGGAAGTCGCCTGTGCTAGTGATTCACGGCGACGACGATCGCAACGTTCGTTTCAGTCAAACCACCGATCTGGTCCGGCGACTCGAGAAGGCGGGCGTCACGTTCGAGGAGCTGGTGATACCCGACGACACGCACCACTTCATGCGCCATGCGAACCTTGTCAAAGTCAACAACGCGACCGCCGCTTTCTTCGACCGCGTCTTCGGCATGAACCGCGGCAGCGAGTAAGACTGTGGACGCTGAGCCGGAAAGGCAGATCCATCAGTTTCCGTGTCCGTCTTGCGGGGCGGACTTGTTATTCGAGCCGCAGGATGGGTTTCTGACGTGTCCGTACTGCGGCCACAAGGAAGCGGTCGCGCAAAGCACGGCCCAGGTTCAGGAGCGTCCGTTTGAACAGCATCTGCGTCTGCGGCCCGAGCAGATGGGCCAACTCGCGGCAAACGCACTCGAAGTGCAGTGTCAGAGCTGCGGTGCGAAGTCGTTGTTCGTCCCACCGGAAGTCGCCGGACGTTGCGAGTTCTGCGGCGTGCAGATCGTGGCCCAACCGAAGTCGGCCGATCCGATCGTGACGCCCGAAGGCGTGCTGCCGTTCAGCATCACGCAAAAGCAGGCAGGCACAGGTCTGCGTGAATGGTTGTCGTCACGATGGTTCGCGCCGAACGGCCTGAAGCAATTCGCCCAGCCTGACGCGATTCACGGCATCTACATTCCGTTCTGGACCTACGACACTGACACGACGACGCAGTACACCGGCCAGCGTGGTGACTACTACTACACCACAGAAACCTATTACGAACGCGATTCGCAGGGCCGCGAAGTGCAGCGGACGCGACAAGTGCGTCACACGCGTTGGTCGTCGGCTTCCGGCACAGTGACGCGCTGGTTCGACGACGTGTTGATTCCGGCGACGGTTTCGTTCTCGTCGAACCGCCTGCATGCGTTGGAGCCGTGGGACCTCGCGGCGTTGAAGCCCTATAACCCGGCGTTTCTCGCGGGCTTCAAGGCGCAACGTTACCAGGTCGATCTCGCGCAGGGATTCGAACTCGCGCGACAGGCGATGGCCGGTATGATCGACGGCGACGTGCGCAACGACATCGGCGGCGACGAGCAGCAGATCGACGACATGAGCACGCAGTATTTCCGGACTACGTTCAAGCACCTGCTGCTGCCGGTTTATGCCGGAGCGTATCGGTTCAACGGCAAAGTTTTTCAAATCGTGGTGAACGGACGCACCGGCGAGATTCACGGCGACCGTCCCTACAGTGTTTGGAAGATCGCGCTTTTAGTAGCTGCTTTAATCATCGTGATTTTGATTTTCGCATTGGTATTTGGCCAGGGACGTTGAGAACAAAC
>DASTOZ010000415.1:0-4145 GCA_035762365.1 Pyrinomonadaceae bacterium
CGAAGCAGCGGAACTCGCGCGTCCGATCTTCGAAGAGTTTTCTCCGGACAACATCAGCGCGATCCGTGCGCCGGAACTTCAGCAGCCCGATATCACGGTGCATCAAGTCAGCGAGAACGTGACGCGACGCATGCCGTTGGAGCAGTACGTCGAACGAGTCGTCGCGACCGAAGGCAGTATGGAAGAGCAGCCTGAAGCACTCAAAGCACTCGCGATCTCCGCGCGCACCTACGCGTTGAAGAACCTCAAGCGGCACGCGCACGACGGTTACGATTTTTGCAGCACCACGCACTGCCAGCGCTTTGAAACGTCCGACACTCGCCGCGCCGTCGCTGAGGCAGTCAAGGCCACTGCCGGCATCGTCTTGCGAGACGAACGCGGACAAATCGTCGACTCGTATTTCGGCGCGTCGTGTGGCGGGATGACTGCCAACATCGGCACTCTTTGGGGCACGAATGCGCCGCCTTACCTGCAAGGAGTGCGCGACGATTTCTGCGATTCCGAAGCGCACAGCCGCTGGACCGACACGATTACGGCCGATCGCATGGCGAGAGCGTTGCGCAGCGATCCGCGGACAGACGTCGGCCAAACGATTCGCGATGTTTCAGTCGCCCGTCAGGACGGAACCGGACGCGCCGAACTGGTGTCTATCGTTGGCGATCGCAGACGCGTCGTTAATGGCTGGGATTTCAAGCTCATCGTCGGCCGCGCCCTCGGCTGGAACCTTTTGAAAAGCTCGCGGTTTACGATTTCACGCTCCGGCTCGGCATTTGTATTTCACGGCAGCGGCTTCGGACATGGACTCGGTTTGTGTCAGGAGGGAGCGCACGTCATGGCCCAACGCGGATTTACGCATCGTCAGATTCTCGCGAAGTACTTTCCGGGCACGAACCTGGGATCGCGAGCGATGCCGGTGAGCGCGAACCGCTCGATGCGCAGCGAACATTTCCGAGTGACGTTTCCGAAGAGCCTGGAAACAAACGAAGTGACTGCGCTTGTCAGCCTCCTCGAGGCAACGCGCACGCAACTCGTGCGGCGCACCGGTGGAAAGGCTTCGCTGCCGCAGCTCGAAGTCATTGTCAACGAGACCACGGGTGACTTCACTGGACGCACCGGCATGCCTGCCTGGGCCGCCGCCGCGACGAAGAACAATCGCATCGAATTACAACCGCTGGCCCTGTTGAAGAAACGAAGAATTCTGGAAACAACGCTGCGCCACGAACTCGTACATGTAGTCGTCGATTCGATGGGCGGCGGCGATACGCCACGCTGGCTAACGGAAGGCCTGGCGCTCTATGTGGCAGGCGAAGGGGCAATGCTCCCGCAGTCACCCGAGAGCAAGTCGCTGCCGGTTGAGACAATCGACCAGAGGCTTGCATCCGCAAAGACTTCAGCCGAGATGCAAGTTGCTTACGCGGCAGCGTTCAGAGCAGTGAATGATCTCATCCGCACCGAAGGCGAAAGCAAAGTTTGGAAACGCGTTGCCGAGCGAAACTACTCCGTCTCATTCGTGTTAAGGTGAATCGCAATGAACCTCAAACCCCGAACTGCAATCCTGTCGTGCCTGGTTCTCCTGATCATCGCAGCATCGGGCGTCGCCCAGCCAAGACGGCAGACGCCCGCAAAGGCGCCAACTCCACCTGCGCCAGCACCAACGCCGCCGCCAACACTCGATACATTACTCGCCGCTGACACGTATCGTGTCTACGGCGAAGTAAGATCGGTGGGCCAATTCATCAAGTCGAGCTCGGTAAATGAAATTCTCGAGCCGATTCTTCAACTTGCTGCGCCGCCAAAGGAATTCCGAACAGTTATCAAATGGCTCAACCTTCATGCTGACGAAGTGGTGTCGTCGCGATTGATCTTCGCCGGTTGGCCCTCGACGAACGAACTTCCGACCGCACTGGTGGCGATCGAATTCGCATCACCTGATGAAGCGAACAAGTTTCAGCAGCAGTTGAATCCGTTTCTAAAGAAAATGATTCCGGCAGCGACTCCGACACCGGCTGCCGAAGGAAATAAGAGTGAGACACCGGCGCCACCGCCGTATTACATTCAACAAGCGGGCTCGCTCGTTCTGATCACTCCGACGCCTCTGAACTTCAAAAAACTAAGACCCGCGGGCAGCAAGTTGCTCGCCGAAGACGCGAATTTCCGCATCGCCCATAACCGGTTCAATACTGAGTCGATCTTTTTCTTCTTTGACGTGGTTGGTGCAGAGAAAGAAGATCAACAGCGGATCGCAAAATGGGAGGAGGAGGAGAAGAAAGCTGCCGCGGAGAGAGCAGCCAATCCCCCGCCGCCCGAAGCACCCAAGGTCGAGCCGACAGTCGAACCAGAAGAACCCGATGAACCTCCGGTTCGGGAAACAACACCGGAGCTCGCCGGCGTAGTAGCCGATACAAAAGGGCCCGGTGATGGTCAGCCTGGCGCAATGCCGATATCGCCAGTATTTATGTCGCTGGGCATGATCATGGGAACCATGGGCAACGTGCCATCTACGCCGCCCGCGGCGATCGCAGTTGGCTTGTCGTTAGAAGGCGAGTCGTTCGACTTGCGCGCGCTGCTGGTTAACGCGCCGGGCCAGAAGAGCGATCCGATACCGTTTCTGCCGGTGCTCGCTCCTGGTCCAGCTATCGCACCCGAAACCCCCGGCATTCTTCCCGCTGATACCGAAACGCTGGTGACGATGTCGCTCGATTTGCCGCAAATCTATGCGAGTCTGTCGACACCGCGACCCACGTTCGCCAACCATGGTCCTGAATTCAAACTCGAACAAACAGGAGAGACCGAGCCGCCGTTGGCATCACTCGAGAAACAACTGAAGATCAAGATCAAAGACGATCTGCTGCCGCTGATCGGTTCCGAGATCGCCGTCAGCATACCGAGCACCGGACTGGAATGGTTCGACCCGCCCAAAGCCGGACCGACGACGTCACAGCCATCTCCATCCCCGTCGCCGCCTGCTACTCCGCCGGACGCGAGTGCGAGCGACAACTATTCAGTTACCGTAACCACCAAGGACGTTACCAAAGACACAGCGGCTGGGATAGTCATCGCGGTTTCGTTGAAAGATAAGGAAGGGATGCGGACGCTGCTTCCAAAGATCATCGAAAATGTCGCTTTCAAAGGTGCGAGTGCATTAGCTCAAACTGAACGACGCGAAGACACGGAGCTCGTTTCGTACATGAACGCGATCGCCTACGCGTTCATTGGTAACTTCCTCGTCATATCGCCGAACGTCACCGCCGTACGACACGTCGTCGATTCATACCTCAAACACGAAACACTCTCGGGCGAACCGCACTTCAAAAACTACACGCGCTGGCAGCCGCGCCAGGTGCAGGGACAGGTCTACATTTCGCCGAGCTTAATGGAGAATTACAGGACGTGGGCGCAGCAGCCGAACGCGCAGATCAGCGAGCCAACGCGAGCGTTTCTCGCCAAGTTCAGCGTCGTCCCGCAACCGATAACGTACTCGCTGTCGAATGAAGGATTTGGACCACTACACGAGCTGCACGTTCCGAAGAACCTCGTGCTGCTGATGGTCGCGGCCGCGTCGGGCTTCAGCACTCAAGCTATCGACGTAGAAGTCCAAACGCCCGATCCTAAGCCGCCAGTCGAGCAACAGCCGAAGCTGCCTGCAAAACCTAACGAGCGCCCCTTCTGAGGTTTTCGATAACGAGGGGTTCCACCGGTTCTGCGAGCTCGAAGCCAAACACTCGGGAGTAGAAATAGAGCTCGCCTTCGAGCGCGCGCTTGATGTTCTGCGCTTTGCGGAAGCCATGTTGCTCGCCTTCGAACGCCGCGTAAGCAACCGGAATCCCTTTCGCGCGAATCGCCTCGACCATCTTCTCTGCCTGGTTCGGCGGAACGACTTTGTCCTCCAATCCCTGAAAGAAGATCACCGGACACGACAGTCTCTCGGGAAAATTGATCGGCGATCGCTCGAAGTAGATGTCTTTCCGCGCGGGGTATGGACCAAGCAGCCCGGTCAGGTATTGCGACTCAAATTTGTGCGTGTCACGCGCCAGCGCCTCCGCATCGCTGACGCCGAAGTGACTCGCGCCAGCTTTAAACGCATTGCGAAATGTCAGCGCGCAGAGTGTCGTGTAACCACCCGCGCTGCCGCCGGTGATGACCAA